>CADBML010000220.1 GCA_902795825.1 uncultured Bacteroidales bacterium | reverse complement strand
CATCAAGTTCACGGCAAAGCAGAAGCCTCTCGGAATGAGCGACAGCAACAAGCATTTCGTGCTCATTCCGGCGGCCGACGACGACTTGGCTTTCCTGCGATTCCCTGTCGGGATGCGCCTGTCGATGCTCATGGAGCTTGACTATACTCCCGAATATCGTCCCATCGAAGTAGTTCTCAACGGCGATTATATTGGCTTTTATATCTTCGCCGAGAAAGTGCGTGTGGGCAAAAATCGGGTGAATATCACCGAGCAGGAAGACAATGAGACCGACCCCACGATGGTGACAGGCGGCTGGCTTGTGGAAATCGACGACAACGAGGATGATGCCCAAATCGTCACCACCGATGGCGCCGGCAACGAACTCCACATCACCTATGATTCGCCTGAAGTGCTCTCCTCCGTGCAGTCGGAATATTTGTCATCGCAAATCGCCGCCATCAACACGTCAGTTTACACTTCTGACAAAACTTCGACCGAATGGCAGTCGGCCATCGATATCGACCAGCTCGCTCGCTATTACGTGGTTCAGGAGGTTATGGACAATATTGAGGCCTTCCACGGCGGCACTTACATGAACAAGGATGTCGGCGCCGCCACGAAGTGGAAGTTTGGTCCGGTATGGAACTTCTCCGACGGCCTCTGCCGCGACGGAAATAACTTCATCTTTGCGGGCGAGACGAAAATAATGCACAAATCTATAAGTTTCCCGCTTTCGTAGAGAAAGTGAAAACTCTTTGGGCTTCGTTCTATTCGTCGGATTATTCCACCGTAGGCACTTTTATCGACTCCTTCTCCAATCAGATTTCTTCCGCCGTGGCTGCCGATTATGCCCGTTGGCCCCAATATGGCTGCGCCGACGCCTCAACGGCCATAGCCACGTTCAAAGCCCGATTAAAGGCTAAAACTGATTATCTTGAATCAGTGTGGGGCGAAAACGGTGTCGATCCTGTGTTTGTTTCAATGTCGCAGGCCGACGACATTGTCTATGACATTATGGGCTGGCGGGTGACAACGGCCGACCGTCTCTCTTCGTCGCCGCTAGCGGCAGGCATATATATCCTTAACCATAAGAAATTTATCGTCAAATAAAGTTTTTTGAAATGAGAATACGACAAATATCCTTAGTCGCCGCATTTGCCGCGCTCTTTGCCTCGTGCGAGATTTCTGAGCCCACGGTGCCAGGCTACACACCCACGCCAGATTCTCCGGATGTCGAAGCCGTTGGCGACGACCTTGAGGAACTCGTTATTGAGTTCGACAAAACGCCGATTGAGGGCGAAGTCGATTCCGAAGTGATTCCCACCGACCCTCTTGACCCCATGACCGAACTATATCTCGAGAACAACACGTTCGACGAGACGGTGAAAATCACTTTTGGCGAGTCCCAAGCCCAAGTGGAGAATGATGTCGAAGGCGTGTTGGTTGAGGTCTCTGGCAACCATGTCACAGTCACGTCAGCCGTCAAAAATGTGGAATACGCCCTTAGCGGCACCACCGACAATGGAAGCTTGAAAATCTATAGCGATTTCAAATACCAGCTTACGTTGAACGGCGTGACAATCGCTAACCCGTCGGGGGCTGCCATCAATATCCAGTCGGGCAAACACGCTTTCGTGGTGCTTAATGGCGAAAACAATCTTAGCGACGGCGAACGCCCCACTACTACGTCGACCGAGGACGACAAAGGTTGCATCTTCAGCGAAGGGGAACTGCTCTTCAGCGGAAGCGGTTCGCTCAACGTCACCGGCAATTACAAACACGGCATCGCTTCCGACGACTTTATACTCTTCCGCCCCGGAATCGTCGTGAATGTCACTACGGCAAACGGCGCCGGAATCAAGGCCAACGACGGTATGTATATCAACGGCTGCGCATTAAATGTTGAAGTTTCGAAAACTGCTGCAAAGGCCATCAACAGCGAGTCGTTTGTCAAAATGACTGGCGGTAGAGTCATTGCCAAAACATCGGGCGACACGAAGTATGATACCGACCTTAACGACACGTCATCGGCCGCTGGCATAAACGCCGACGGCGACTTCACCATGACCGGCGGCACTGTGGCTATTGAAAGCACCGGTTCGGGTGGCAAGGGCATCAACTGCAAGCAGAATATCGTCAT
>CADBML010000219.1 GCA_902795825.1 uncultured Bacteroidales bacterium | reverse complement strand
GAAGTCAAAAAACAAATACGCTTTCTATGTAAAGTCGGTCAACGCTATGACCGACGCAAAACGGCAAAAACCGCTCTGCACCGCAAATTTAAGAAATATTTTTGAAAGTTGAAAGTTTATAGTTGAAAGTTTAAAGAGGCTTCGCCGAGTGATGGATGTCGCCCTGTATATATATACCAAAAACACCTCAAAAATTTACTAAAAGTAATAAAAATATTTAATCCCATCATAAATTTTAATCAATTCACCATAAATTTTAAAGGGATTGTACGAGACAGTCTCGTAGTACACTGACATGCGGGAAAAACAAAAAACGGCATCGCTCCGTGGGGGCGATGCCGTTTTTTGTTGGTTTGTTGCGTGAATTATTCGGCGACAACTTCGAAGGGAATTTCGATTGCCACTTCCTTGTGGAAGCGAACTTCGGCGGTGTATTTGCCGAGTTCTTTCACCACTTCCTTCACCGAGATGAGCTTGCGGTCAACTTCGTAACCGGCAGTAGCGAGGGCTTCAGCCACTTGGGCTGCACCGACGGCACTGTAGAGAGTGCCAGTGGCGTTGACAGCGGCGGGAATGGTAAGAGCCACTTCCTTGAGGGCGTCGGCCTGCGATTGGGCGTCGGCTTTGATTTTCTCAAGTTTGTGGGCGCGCTGGCGAAGGTTCTCTGCGTGAATCTTGAGAGCCTGCGGGGTGGCAAGGATGGCCTTGCCCTGAGGCACGAGATAGTTGCGGCCGTAGCCGTTCTTAACTTCGACGATGTCGTCTTTGTAGCCGAGGTTGGCGATATCTTCTTTGAGAATAAGTTTCATAATTGTAGTCTCCTTTCGTTGGGTTATTTCATCAAGTCGGTTACGTAGGGGAGAAGAGCCAAATGGCGGGCACGCTTGACGGCCTGGGCCACACGGCGTTGGAATTTCAGGGAAGTTCCAGTGATACGGCGGGGAAGGATTTTGCCCTGCTCGTTGAGGAATTTCTTAAGGAACTCGGGGTCCTTGTAGTCGATATACTTGATGCCGCTACGTTTGAAACGACAATATTTTTTCTTCTTGTTATCGGCGTGGGATTGCGGTGTGAGATAACGAATTTCTGATTGTGCCATGGGTTAGTCCTCCTTAGTTTCTTGGGGTTCAACATTAGCTTCTGCTTCGGCCGCGGGTTCTTCGACTGCGGGAGCCTCTACAGCTGCGGGTTCTTCGACTGCGGGAGCCTCAACGGCTTCTTCAACGACAGGAGCTTCTTCTACAGCTGCGGGAGCCTCAACGGCTTCTTCTTCAGTGGGAGCTGCTTTGGGCTCTTCTTTGGGAGCGGCAGCTTTGGCTGCGCGGAGGCTGCGACGCTTGGCGGCATATTCGGCCGCATACTTGTCGAGACGGAAAGTCAAGAAGCGGATGATACGTTCGTCACGGCGGAATGCTGTTTCGAGTTTCTTGATGAGGGTAGGTTCGCCGTCGAATTCAATGAGTGTGTAGAATCCGGTGGTTTTTTTCTGGATGGGGTAAGCAAGTTTGCGGAGGCCCCATTGCTCTTCATTGACGATTGTCGCGCCATCGGCTGTCAACACGCCTTTGAATTTTTCTACCGCTTCCTTCATCTGGTCGTCAGACAAAACGGGAGTCAAAATGAAAACGGTTTCGTAATGGTTCATAAAAACTTTTAATTTGTTGATTGTTAAATGATTAATTATTCGCATTGCTTCCCTTTCGCGACCTCCGCGCCCACCGACAGCGGACGCTCTCGGCGCGAAATTTCCGCAAAGCGACCGCAAAGTTAGCAATTATTTTCCATATAACCAAAGATTTAGGCTTGAAAGTTGAGAGAGTTGACTGAAGTTGAAAAAGGAAAAAGTTGAAAGAGTAAAGTTTAACGTAATTTCCTACGCCGAACTCACGTAATTGACGACAGAATCAACGTCGGAGACGTTATAAGCCTCGGAGAGGCTGCATTTGGCAAACCCCAAGCAAGAGGGTTGGAGGCCCTCGCCGCTTGGGGTGAGACAAACTAATGAAAATGATCCTCGGAGAGGGTCAACTGCCAAAGAAGCGTGTTACCGTAGCCACAAAAGATGACGATGATGAAAATGCCATTTGTTTGATGTGGAAGAGAGAAAGGTGAGAGAAAGGGGTTGATGAAAACTTTTTTTTTGCGGGGAAAATGCGAAGAATAAAGTTATTTTGCGTAAATTTGCAACGACGGAGCCACATAGCCTCCGGCATAGACTTTTATTTGACAATGAAACTGAAACATAGACTCCTGATATTAAGCGTGTTGATTTCAACGGCAGTTAGCGTTGGTGCGGCCAAACGACATTCCATATCCTCCGATATCCTGAATGGCGAATGGGCCATCGAAAAGGTGAACGGCAAGAAGCTCATTTCGGTGGAGGACGATATGCCCTACGCCATCTTCAACACTCGCCAAAACTTGCTTTACGCCTCCGACGGCTACAACACTATCAACGCATTCTACACGTTCAACGCCGGCAACTCAGCGACCGCCGTGAAGTTCTCTAACGTCGTGGCAAGCCGACGCAACTCCGACGTGTCATCTACTAAAGCCATCGTCAACGCCCTGAACAACGCAAACGCATACTCATACGAGGAGGGCGACTCCCCCACCCTGCACTTTTATAAAGGCGAAAACGAGCTTCTATGCCTTCGAAAGCTCGGCCTTTCCAACCTCGACGGGGCATGGAAAGTGACTGCGCTCCACGACCAAACGATCAAATCAGACGACGACATTAAGCTCGTAATCGACACCACCGACGGACGCGTCTATGGCAGCACGGGATTCAACATCTTCCGCGGCACCATCTGGATCGACACCAACAAGCCTCACGCAATCCAATTTCAGAACATCAACACCTCCGACAACGAAACCGACGACCTGCGCAAAGAGACGCGCCTTATCGTTGCCCTCGAAGAAGTGGAGTCGGTGAAAAACATCAAGGGCGACCGCGTGACCCTGCTCGATGCCAGCGGCAAGCCGGTCATCACCCTTCAACGCTCATCCATTTCAAGATAGAGCGGCCACGCTTTCATCCTGAAAACCAATCTGACGTCATTGAGAGAATCTTGGGCGTTAGCCCTTCATTCCCGCGGCAAGGCGCTGACGCACCACTTCGTACATCATCACTCCCGCGGCAACCGAAACATTCAGCGAACCGATTTTGCCGAACTGGGGAATCGCCACCCATGTGTCGCACTCACGGAGCACGTCGGGCGAAATACCCACATCCTCCGCTCCCATCACGATTGCGACAGGACCGGTGTAGTCGGCATCAGTATATGCCTCATCAGCTTTTTCCGAAGCCGCCACCACCTTATAACCATTGTCCTTCAGAAAGCGCACGGCGGAAAAAATGCTTCGGCAGCGGCACACCGGCAAATGCAGAAGCGCTCCGGCGGAAGTCTTAACGGCGTCGCCGCCTACGCTGACGCTGCCCCGTTCGGGAATGACAATCGCGTCGGCTCCGACACATTCTGCCGTACGGGCTATCGCCCCGAAATTTCTCACGTCGGTGATTCCGTCGAGCAGAACGAGAAACGGCACCAGTCCATCCTCGTAGATTTGCGGAACGAGATTGTCGAGCGAATGATAGGTGACCGCCGAAAGTATCGCCACCACACCCTGATGATTCTTGCGGGTGATTTTGTTGATTTTTTCTACCGGCACGCGCTGGTTGACGATGCCAAACCGACGAATAGCCTCGAAAAGTTCGGCAAGCAGTTCTCCCCCTTGCAAATCCTTACGGATTAACACCTTATCAATGTCGCGACCAGCCTCTATCGCCTCAATCACGGCTCTGATTCCGAAGATATAATCATTTCGTTCCATATATGGCTTTTACTTCCTGTTCTTCAATAGGGATTCGGCGTTTTGACGTGCGGCCGCGTCAACGCTTTCTCCGCTCAGCATAACGGCTATTTCCTCTTTACGCCCCGCGTCGTCAAGGCGGACGATATTTGTCAGTGTGGAATCGGCGGCATCGTGCTTATACACTTTGTAATGGCTGTCGCCAAGAGCCGCCACCTGCGGCAGGTGGGTGATTGCCAGCACCTGAATGTTTTCGGAAATCCGGCGCATAAGCGCGCCCATGCGGTTTGCCACGTCGCCCGACACGCCGGTGTCGATTTCATCGAAAATAACTGTCGGCAGTTCCATCCGGTCGGCGACAATCGACTTGACGGCGAGCATCAGGCGCGAAATTTCACCGCCGGAGGCTGTGGAGCCTATCGGCATAAGCTCCTGATTTTTGTTGAACGCGACGAGCAATTCGACTGCGTCGGCACCCGTCGGCGACAGTTGCGCGGGCGCGAGCCTCGCCTCGCAACGGAGATTCTTCATCGACAGCGGACGTGCGCGCTCCAAAAGGAGCGACACAAACCGCTCGGCACCGACTTTCCGTCTTTCGGTGATTTCCTTGGCGAGGTTGCGTGCCGCGGTTTTTTTGCGGCGGGCATCGGTTTCGAGTTCCTTCAAATCGACATCGGCCGACTGAAGCCGCACAAGCTGCAGACGGAATTTTTCCCTGATTTCGATAAGCCGCTCCACGGAATCGACATTGTGTCGATGCTGGAGCGCATAGATTTGGTTAAGGCGCTCCTCGACAGCCTGCAAGTCGTCGGGAGCCACGGCTATTTCGCGGGAATAACTCTCGAGGGTGTCGCGCAAGTCCTGAATCTCGATTCGGGTCGATTCGAGACGCGCAGCTATGTCGTCGTTATCCACGAGAGCCATGCCCTCCGCGGCAGCCGCAGCCTCGCCCACAAGCGACAACGCATTATTCTCCCCGTCCGACAGAGCGCGTAGCATCGTGGTGAGCGCCTCGTTGATTTGTGAGGCGTTAGCAAGCCTGTCGCGCTGCTGCTCAAGGAGTTGCTGCTCGCCAGCATCAAGTCCGAGACAGTTGATTTGGTCGTATTGGTGCTGGATGTAGTCCTTTTCCTTGCGGGCATTTTCAATTGACTTGCTTGTGGAATAGAACAGCCGCAGGGCATTACGATATTCTGCGTAGGCCGCGCGATAGCGTTCAAGCGCGTCGGCGACGTCCGACATCGTGTCGATCACCATCAGCTGGAAGTCGGGCTGCGAAAGAAGCTGATTCTGGTTCTGCGAATGGATATCGACAAGGGTGGCGGCAACAGTCTGAAGCACATCAAGCGTCACCGGCGAATCATTAACAAACGCGCGCGAGCGTCCCGACGATGGAGCCACCTCGCGCCGGAGGAGCACTTCGCCGGCCGTGATGTCGATTTCGTGTGCTTTTAGAATATCGTCAAGAGCCGACGCATAGCCGGTAAAAACTGCCTCAATCACCGACTTTTTGGTCTTGTCGCGCACCACGCGGCTGTCGGCGCGGTTGCCGAGTAAAAGCGACAGCGCACCGAGAATAATCGATTTTCCCGCACCGGTTTCGCCCGTGACCACATTAAAACCGCCATCGAATTCGATATCGATCACATCGATGAGCGCATAGTTGGAAATGTGGAGTCGGGTGAGCATTTGCGGTGGTAAACGGTTGATGATGTGCGGCTATTTTTCCGCGCCGGTTTTAATTTTTGTGATGCGGTCGTTTTCGGCCGGATAAATCGGCTGAAGGATATCGTAAGCCTTGTCGCGTTCGCTTTGGGTGGCTTTAGAATAGACATTCACGAGCTCATCGAGCTTCGAGTCCTTGAAAATCGACAATCCCACCGACAGTGGAGCGACATCGTGAATTTTCGGGAGGTAGTCGAGCGAAGCGTTGATGGCGGCGCGTCCCTTGTCGGGGCTGAGCGCCATCTCGTCAAGGCCGTTGCGGTGGTACTGGTAGATCATGTCGCGAAAACCCTTAGTCGACGGTTCGGTGAAGGCGTTGAGCACCGCCGAGCGGTTTTTTGTGTCCTCGAATGCCTTCCATCCCGTTTCGCCCGACGACTGCGCCATCTGCACCACATTCGCCGCTTTCTCATAGAAAAAGTCGCCGCCGTGGAGAGCGAAACTGTCGAAGTCGATGGCGAGAATCAGATAAGCGTAGAAGTTGAGAATCGCCGTGAGCTGGCTCTCCATTGTGGATTCGGAGAAGCGGAGCTGCTCGTTCTCAGTGTAACCGAATTCGATTTTCGTATCCTTGAAATTTATCAACGTCGTGGTGTAGGAGCTGTTGTAAACCGGTCGGGTCGATTGGATCTGCAAGTCGCCCTTCATCACCCCGTCCATATACGATTTGATGGTGAAAAAGAGCCGACATTCGATTTTTTCGTTTGCCGAGAACTGCGCGTTCGACCACTTGTTGGTGTTCATATATTCGTTGATGGCAGCCTCAAGTGTCTGAAACACTTGTTTGCTTGAGCCTTCCACCTGGTCGGAGTTAATCTCCACCTTGCAGTTCAGCTCTTCGGCCGATACGGTGAACGGCAGAAGGGCGAGCCACGCCAGCAGCACTATGGTGAATCTTCGATACATCAATCGGTCAGGAATTTTTGGTTGATAAAATTGAACAAGTCATTTGCCACGTCCGACTTTGGCTTGAGGTCATATTCCGTCTTCGCCCCATCGGAAGAGAAAATCGACACCTTATTGGTGGTCGTGGCGAATCCTGCTCCCTTGTCGGCCAAAGAGTTGAGTACTATAGCATCGAGATTTTTGCGCCGCATTTTGTCGATGGCGTTGGCCTGTTCGTTGTCGGTTTCGAGAGCGAAACCAATGAGAATCTGACGGTCGGCCTTTTTCTCGCCGAGCACCTTTGCGATATCGTGGTTTTTCACGAGGCGCACCGTCGGCGACTCGTCGGAAGCCTCACGCTTAATTTTCTTGTCGAGCACGTCGGCAGGGCGATAGTCAGCGACGGCAGCACATAGCACAGCGATGTCGAAGTCGGCCGCACTGCATTCGGCAAACATTTCTTCGGCGGTGGCGACATCAACCACTGTGATTGAGGCGTTTTTCGCCCTGATATTCACCGGACCGCTGACGAGCGTCACTTCCGCGCCGCGGCGGGCGGCCTCTTCGGCAATCTCGTAGCCCATGCGGCCCGACGAGAAGTTGCTGATAAAGCGCACAGGGTCGATTTTCTCCACAGTCGGACCGGCCGTGACAAGCACTTTGCGGCCCGCAAGGTCGCGGCTGATGCCATAGCGAACGTCGCGCATGATGAAGTCGAAGATGTTCTCCGGCTCTTCCATGCGCCCTTTCCCCACAAGATGGCTTGCCAGTTCGCCCGAGCGAGGCTCGATTATATGGTTGCCGTAAGAGCGCAGCAGTTCGATATTGTGTTGCGTCGATGGGTGCGCCATCATATCCAAGTCCATGGCCGGAGCGATATAAATAGGTGTGCCCTTTTTCGACGACAGATAAGTGGTGATCAACATATTGTCGGCTACGCCATTGGCCATTTTCGCGATTGTCGATGCCGTGGCGGGGGCAATAACAAGGGCATCGGCCCAAAGCCCCAAATCTACATGACTATGCCATTCGCCACTGTTGGCGGAGAAAAAGTCGGTGATTACGGGGCGGCCGGTAATGGCCGACATCGTCACGGGAGTGATAAACTCGCGAGCGTTCGGGGTCATCACCACCTGCACGTTCGCCCCCGCTTTCACGAGCAGGCGCGCGAGCGTGGCCGTCTTGTAGGCGGCTATTCCGCCCGATATTCCGAGAATGATATTTTTGCCTTTAAGCATGATGATTGGGAAATTATTCGGCGGCTGCCGCCCGACCGACTATTTTATTTCAATTCCCGACGCTCCCTTCGACTTGAAGTAAAGCCGTTCGAAGCATTTCTTGGTGTCGCCAGGGAAATCACCTTTCTTTATCCAGTCGTAATACGACGGCTCTTTCTTGAAAATCTCCACAACGGATTTATCCTTATACTTTCCGAAAGCGAAAACCTCCACTCCTTTGTCGTCGTAGGCGATGCGGCCGGCAAGGTCCATAGTTTTCTTCAAACGGGAATACTCCGACAGACTTTCCACATTGTTGGCAAGATCAGGATATTTATCGAGCTGAGCTTTCAGCACCTCGTAGGTGGCCCATGTATCGGCCTGAGCCGAATGAGGGTCGCCATGCCCGAGCGCTTCCATATCCTTGCCACAGTAGAAGCGGCAAGCAGCCGCGAGCGTGCGGGGCTCCTTCTTATAGAATATCGCCTGAACGTCGATAAAGCGGATTTTACCGTCGTTAAAGTCGAAATCCACGCCAGCGCGGGAAAACTCCTCCGACAACAACGGGATGTCGAAATTGTTGGAGTTATAGCCGGCGATGTCGCATCCGCGGAAAGTCTCCGCGAGCATCGCGGCGCGCTCTTTAAACGTTTTTTCGTTCTTCACATCTTCGTCCACAATGCCGTGGACAGCCGAGGCCTGCTCGGGGATTGGCATCGTGTTGCCATTGTCGTCAACCGGACGGAAGCGGAAAGTCTTGCAGACCGGCTCTTTGTCGGGATAGACCTTAAGAATTGTCATCTCGACGATACGGTCACGGAGCACGTTGACGCCTGTGGTTTCGAGGTCGAAGAAAATCAATGGCTTTGTCAGCTTCAATTCCATAATCTTGACAATGAGAATATTAGAATTCCTGTACGTTCATCGGCATGAGAAGCATGATTGTTTCCGTGTCGGGGTTTTCCTCCGACGGACGGATAATGCCCGGACGCCCCTGGTCAGACAAATAAATGTTAATCTCGGGCGACGACAACACTCCCATGATATCCACAAGATAGGGAGCGGAGAACCCGATTACGAGCTCCTGTCCGTCGAACTGGCAGGGCACCGCCTCTTGGCCTTTAGTGTTGTAGTTGGCATCGACAGTTTTCATCTGTATGTTGTCGGGCGACACCTTGAAGCGCACGAGACCGTGGCTGGGATCGACGAAAACGCCCACACGGCGCACGGCGCTCATGAACGCGAGGCGATCAACGGTGAGTGTGTAGGGATTATACTGGGGAATCACACGGGTGTAGTCGGGGAAGCGGCCTTTGATGAGCTGGCTGGTAAGCGACATCGACGCGGTCTTGAACGAAACGCTCTTCGGACCGACGGTGACTTCCACCTCCTCGTCGTCGTGGAGGATATTCTTGAGAATGTTAGCGGGCTTTGACGGAAGGATAAACGAAGCCTCGATGCCTGCGGCGACAGTCTTGTCGGTATAGCACACAAGACGGCGGGTGTCGGTGGTGACGAAAACGAGCTTATCGGGCTTTATATCCCAAAGGATTCCCATCATTTGCGGACGGAAGTCGTCAGTTGAGGCAGCGAAAATCGTGTTCTCAATAGCTGTCACGATGCGCTCTGCAGGCATTTTGAACACAATGGGTTCGACCGGTGCCGAAGCCTCGGCGCCATCTTCCTGCTCTTTCGCCGGCTCGGGATATTCATCGCCACGAACTGCCACAAACTGGAACGTGCCGTTGGAATAGTCTATCTCCGACTCGAGGGTGGCGTCGTTAATCTCGAATGTGATTCCCTGGTCGGGCATTTCCTTGAGCAAATCTACAAGACGGCGGGCATCAACACAATATTTGCCCTCTCCTTCCGCATTGCTGACGGTCAGCTGCGCGATAAGACGGTTTTCAACGTCCGATGCCGTTATCGACAACACGTCACCCTTCAGTTCGAGCAGAAAATTGTTAAGAACTGTGAGTGCATTCTTTGAGTTAATCACCTTGCTGACAGCCGACACATAGCTGTAAAAAGCTTTACTTTTGACATTAAATTTCATATATCTACCTTTTTATCATTATTTTTTCTGTCGTTATTATCGAGGCGACAAAGGTGAGCCTCCCGATTAACTTACAAATTTATGCATTTTCCTTCAATTTTGAAAATTTTTTCCAAACTTGTTTATCTATTTTTTTTGCGAAAAGAAACTGCGAGAGAAAACTGTTTAATTTTTTCAGAAAAATCCGAACTGCTTCTCAGGTTTGGCTGTCGATTGTTTGCATATTTCGGCGAAAATCACTAAAATTGCAAATTGTTATTATCATCGCTAAATATCCACATCAAAGGTTATGCCTCGCTATTGCTACAACTGCGGTTTTCCGCTCGACGACACCCAGAAATTCTGCGACAATTGCGGGAAGGAAAACGCGCCCTCCTCTCCCTCGACCTCCAGCCTGCCGCCAATTGACGAGCCACTGCCGCCCACGCCCCCTGTCGCCAACCAGCAACCGTTGCCCTACTCTCCCGCATCGCCCATCCAACAACAGGCGACAATCCCTCCTATGGGGCAACCGGCTAAGCCCGCGAAAAAAGGAGGCATCCACCCCGCAATCATCGCGATTGTAGTTTTCATCGCCACAATCGGGATTGGCCTTTGGGCGGTGTGGCCAGAAGCGCCTAAAACGAGAACCGTCAACCCCAAAAACACAATTGGCGGGAAAGTGGTTGAAAATGCCATCAATGCCTATTTCGACGACGATAGCGAAACCGACACCACTTCAGGCCATTCCGACGATGACATAATAAAAAAAATCGATAAAGACCTTGGCGTTGATGTCGACGACGAATAAGCCGGCATTACACGTCAAAATGTTTCTGCCCTCCATTGAACAAAATACTAACAATTGAATATCATGCCAAATTTTTGCAAAAACTGCGGTTCGCCGCTAAAACCAGGACAAAGATTCTGCCCAAACTGCGGAGCTGAAGTACTTCAAACAAACGTACCGGTCATCCCCCCCGTGGAACCAATGCCAGTTCCCCCAATTCCAATGCCTGAACCCATTCCTGAACCGGTCGTTGCGCCGCCTATGCCAGAGCCAATGGCAGAGGCTCCTGCGGCGGTTCGCTTCTGCAAAGAATGTGGCAGCCCACTCAAAGAAGGCGCTACTTTCTGTGGAAACTGTGGCACGTCAGTG
>CADBML010000218.1 GCA_902795825.1 uncultured Bacteroidales bacterium | reverse complement strand
TGGGGCAAACAACAACGCACCGACTCCCTTCGCGCTGAAATCGCCAAACGCGACGCCGTTTGGTCGTTCGAAGCTTTGCTGGCCGAACTGTCGGTGCCGTTCGGATTGAACATCAGCCGCGAAGAAACGCCCGAAATATGGAATTTGATGGAAACCAGCCTCGTCACTACCGATGCGATGCGTGTGGCTCCAAAAGCCTTCTATCATCGTCAGCGTCCGTTTGAACGGTTCGACGACAAAATGCTCACCGACGAAGAGGACGATTTGCGAGGCGAAGGGTCGTATCCTTCAGGACACACCATGCGCGGATGGACGGCCTCGCTACTTCTTGCGGAAATCAACCCTGCCGCCGCCGAAGCTATTTATGCAAGGGGATGGATGTACTGCGAAAGCCGTGTGATTGTCGGCGCACATTGGCAGAGCGATGTCGATGTCTCGCGCGTGGCCGCAAGCATCGCCTTCGCCGCGCTCCACACGAGCCCCGCTTTCCTCGACCAGATGAAGAAAGCCCAAGACGAATTTATCAAGAAAACAAGCAGTCGATAGCCGTTCAGGACATCAGAGACAGCACTTAAAAATAAGTCTGTCGTAAAAAAAACATTTTTGTCATTTGTAAACGCAACTTTTTCGCAGTTCATTACGTCTACATAGTAAAGTGGATTTCTATAGATTTCACGTTCAAGATTCTCTAAAACATCCTAAACAATGAAAAAGATAGTATTATTCGCAGCACTATTTTGCTCCCTGGCCACCGCCACTGCCGCCAATTCAGAGCAACAACACCCATTTAACGCCTTCCTCGAAAAGATGCAAGGCTTGGCACAACAAGTGTATGATTCCCAAGCGAAAAAAGACACCGCCCAAATCGTCGAGAAGAACTATAAAGCCATCAATTTCATCGAATCCAACCGCGAAACACTGACAAAATACCTTTCCAATCGTCAGTTCAATTCGATGAAAAACACGTTCTATTACGATTTGGCTTGCATCAACTCACGCCAAGGCAACATCGAAGCCGCGATTTACAACTTGTCGCAAGCCGCAATATGCGATTACGGCGATTGGAAACACATTATTGAAGACCATGACCTCGACAATATCCGCTCCGATGAGCGCTTCAAAGTCATTTTTGACGACATCCGAAGCCGTTTCGACTTTCCCACCATCCTGAAACAGGCCGCACCTTACACCCGCAACGAGCGTCGCGACACGCTCCCCTCGTTCTCCTATCAATCAGCGTCCGACCCCAATCTCAAACGGGTTAGGGAATACTTCCGCCTCGACAGCGTGGCCGGTAACGGCGACGAAATATCGAAAATCAAAAACGTCCTGACATATATCCACAACCTCATTCGTCACGACGGCCAACACGGAAACCCCATCCACCTCAACTCCATCGACATGGCAGAAGCCTGCAAAGACGGCAGCAGAGGACTTAACTGCCGCGGACTGGCAATCGTACTTGCCGAATGTTACCTGTCGATGGGCATTCCCGCCCGATATGTCACGTGCTTCCCCAAGGAATATATCGACGACTGCCACGTGATTAACGTCGTGTGGTCGAGCCAACTGAAGAAATGGCTTTGGGTTGACCCCACTTTCAATGCGTGGGTAACTGACGAAAACGGACAAATGCTCAGCATCCAGGAAGTGCGCGAACGCCTGCGCGACGACCGCCCCCTCGTGCTCAACGACGACGCCAACTGGAATAATACCTCAAAACAAACTGTCGATTACTACTTGCGCGAGTATATGACGAAGAACCTCTATTATGTCAGTGTATCAACAAATCAAGAATTTGGGGTGGAAGACCCCGACGTCGCCGGATATCCCCATTTTGTAGATTTGATGCCGACAGGCTTCATCGGCGACAGCCGACATCTCCTCATCGTCAACGACGACGAATGGTTCTGGCAAGCCCCGAGACAAACCATAGCCCCAAACCGTAGCTCGGAATAACGCAGGTCGACGACTTCGCCGTTTTCGCCCTGCCGACATAGCCACCCCAGAAAAGCCACCAGCACACTGACAACGAAAGCCATTGCGGCTTTTTGCGGGAATTATTTGTAAAAGAAAGAAAAAAGCACTAATTTTGCACCGCAAATGCCGAAAACGCCCAATGCTAACGGTAGGGCGGCTCGGAAAAAGCTCGGGGTGTAGCGCAGTCCGGTTAGCGCACCTGCTTTGGGAGCAGGGGGTCGCGAGTTCGAATCTCGCCACCCCGACAGAGCATTCAAACAGCAGACAACCAACATTTTGGGTTGCCTGCCGTTTTTTTCGCGTGTGGAATCGCCTTTGCCGTGTCCACGATGTCATGGGCAAGTGGTGAGCGGATTGTAGCAGATGCGGTCGGAGTGAACCCAACCCGTGGCCTTGCCGTCGGTTGTGACGGCTTTCACCCATTTGCCACTTATGGCGACGGGACGGAATTGCAGCTCTGTGCTGTCGGGAATCTTTACGGGTTTGGCCTTGGCCGACGGTTTCGAGCGCAGGCAGCCGGTGGGATCGCCGGCAATGCCGAACGACAGCAATGAGCCGTGAATCCAGTAGCCCGTAGCCGAACCTTGCAATTTCAACAAGCCCTCATTGTCGCCGTAAATGTCAACTTCCGAATCGATTCTCCACCAACCGTTTTTAACTCCGAGAAGCTCGACCACATAGCCGTCGCCGCCGCTAAGCGTTTGGACAATCTTTCCGCTTGGAGCGTTCCTCACATTCGTGGGGCTGCCGGTGGTGTCAATCACATACACATAAACATGTGCACTTGCCACTACCGACATCAATGCCATGACAATTGCAAAAAAGATTTTCCTCATAATTAAATTGTTTTTTAAGGGGATTCACATTAAATGATTGCTTATAGCCACAAATTTAACAAAAACAAAACAAACAGCAAAATAATCATTCGATTTCGTGATTTTTTCAGTTTAGCGGTTAATAATATGCCAGATTTTGCCTAAATTTGTGCTGGAAATCTTATTACATTTGTGCTATGGCAAAATATTGGATTATCGAGAACGGACGGCAAGCAGGTCCGTTCGAAAAAGAAGAACTTCTGAAGCACGGCTTGTCGGCAACCTCACCCGTATGGACTGAGGGCATGACCGACTGGGCACAAGCATCGACCGTGGCCGAC
The DNA here is from genome assembly GCA_902795825.1 of uncultured Bacteroidales bacterium. Lineage (GTDB taxonomy): Bacteria > Bacteroidota > Bacteroidia > Bacteroidales > Muribaculaceae > RUG14106. The sequence continues at coordinate 3,305 of CADBML010000218.1, read as the reverse complement.
CTCGCGGGCATTATTCCTCCAGCGCCCGCCACTCCTCCGCCGTTCTACGGAGCCGGTCCTCAGCAAGCCTACGCCCGCCCTGTGGGAACGAAAGACAAGACGCTCACAGGATTGTTCGCCATTCTGCTCGGCGGCTTAGGCATCCACTATTTCTATCTGGGGAAAGTGATGCCCGGCATCGTATGCATCATCGCAACAATCTTCTCGTGCGGTATTTGGCAGATTATCACCCTCATTCAGGGCATTATGATGCTTGTGATGAGCGATGAGGAGTTCGACGCTAAATACGTCAACACAACCAACTCTTTCCCGCTCTTCTGACATCACGCCATGCGCCGCCTGCCCGCCGAATGGGAACATTCCGACGCCGTGATTCTCGCATGGCCTCACGCCGACACCGACTGGGCCGCGACGCTCGACGATGTCGTGCGTTGCTATGTCGATATGGCTGAAGCCATACAAGCCCATTCCCGCCTAATCATTGTAGCTCCCGACACCGCCGCCCCTCGGCGCACCCTGAGCCACATCCCTGCCGACCGGATTTCGTTCGCCGACATCCTCACCAACGACACATGGACACGCGACTACGGACCGATAACCGTCGATGTCGATGGACAGCCCGTGGCGCTCGACTTCCAGTTTAACGGATGGGGGCTCAAGTTCGCCGCCGACCTCGACAACCTCGTCACTCGGCAACTTCACCGGCGAGGGCTTCTCGCGCCGACGATTGAAAACCACCTCGGCTTCACTCTCGAAGGCGGCTCCATCGAAAGCGACGGACGAGGCACCCTGCTCACCACCTCGCGCTGCTTACTTTCGCCCAACCGCAACGGCGACCTCTCACACGAAGCGATTGAGAATGAGTTGAAACGCGTTCTCGGTGTCAGAAAAGTGAATTGGCTCGACCACGGCGCACTCGAAGGCGACGACACCGACAGCCACATCGACACCCTCGCCCGCCTTGCCCCCGACAACCGGATTCTTTTCGTGGAATGTGACTGGCTCGACGACATTCATTTCGAACCCTTGCGCCGGATGAAAGAGCAACTCGCCGCCATGACCGATGCCGACGGCTTGCCCTATGCCCTCATCCCGCTGCCTCTCCCCGACCCCATCTTCGACGGCGACGGCAACCGCCTGCCCGCCACCTATGCCAACTATCTCATCGTGAACGACGCCGTAATCGTCCCCACTTACCGTCAACCCGCCACCGACGACTTGGCGCTCGGCATTATTTCGCGGGCTTTCCCCGACCACACCGTAAAGGCCGTCGACTCCACCCCACTCATCATTCAGCACGGCTCGCTCCATTGCTCAACAATGCAAATTATCACCCGAACATGAAAGTAGGTATCATCCAACAACATAACACAGCCGACATCGCCGACAACCGCCGGCGTCTGATCGACAAAATCCGACATCTCGCGGCCGACGGCGCGGAGCTAATCGTCAATCAAGAGCTGCACGACTCGTTATATTTCTGCCAAACCGAGAGCCCTGAGATGTGCGACCTCGCCGTGAAAGTGCCATCTGAAGCCACAGCCGCCTACGCCGATTTGGCGAAAGAACTTGGAGTGGTGATCGTCACGTCGGTGTTCGAACGCCGCACCGCCGGCCTATACCACAACACGGCCCTCGTGTTCGACACTGACGGGAGCCTCGCCGGCACTTACCGCAAAATGCATATTCCCGACGACCCCGCCTACTACGAGAAATTCTATTTCGCCCCTGGCGACCTCGGTTTCCGTCCTATCGACACCTCGCTCGGCAGGTTAGGAGTGCTTGTCTGTTGGGATCAATGGTATCCCGAAGCCGCACGCCTGATGGCCCTCGCCGGAGCCGAAATCCTCATCTACCCCACAGCCATAGGTTGGGAATCGACCGACAGCGACGAAGAGAAAGCGCGCCAACGCGAGGCGTGGATCACCGTCCAGCGAGGCCATGCCGTGGCTAACGGCTTGCCGGTGGTGGCTGTGAACCGCGTCGGTCATGAACCCGACCCGTCGGGAGCAACCGGCGGAATCCAATTCTGGGGCTCAAGTTTCGTGGCCGGTCCGCAGGGCGAAATGCTTTTCGCCGCCTCCGACAGCCTTGAGACCAACGCCGTAGTCGATATCGACTTGCGACGCTGCGAACAAGTGCGACGCTGGTGGCCTTTCCTCCGCGACCGACGCATCGACGCCTACGCGCCAATCCTCAACCGATTCAACGATGAGCAACCAATCCCGCCCCACGACAAATGACCACGAGAGTACGACATTCCGCAACAGTGACTAATGTGCGCAACAACCGCATGACAGTCAATATCGAGCGCAGCGACACAGCGTGCTCGGCGTGCGCCATCAAGGGGCTGTGCTCTTCGGCGAAAGACAAGACTGCAAGCATCGACCTGCACACCACCGACGCCGACGCATATTCCCCCGGCGACTCCGTCAGCGTCAGCATTGAAGCCCGCACAATCCGAAACCCGATGTTCTGGAGCATTATCCTCCCCTGCCTTATCTTCGTAGGAATCATCGCTTACGGCGATTTCAACCGACTCGACGAGAACGCCACCGCCCTGACCGCGCTTTTGTCGACATCGGCATATTATTTCGCTTATTTTTTAACACGTTTTGTTTTGAGAAACCGACAAGTTGAAATAACTTTGCAATCGCAATGACTAAATCGGCAAAAGCCCTATTGCTGGGCACTAAGGACTACATCATCATCGCCATCGCGCTTTCAATCTACGCGCTTGGATTCACCACTCTCATCCTCCCCCACAAGGTGGTCATCGGAGGCCTCACGGGTATCAGCACAATCGTCTATTTCCTCACAGGCATTCCCATTGCCATCACCAACTACGGCATCAACCTCATTCTGCTTTCGATTGCCTATCGCATTGTGGGCAAGCAGTTTGTGATTCGCACCATATTCGGCGCAACCATCCTGTCGATCGCGCTCGGTGTGTTCCAGCCCATGTTCCAGCCTATGATTGACGGCACCGTGCCCCCGTTCATCACTGACCCGTTTATGAGCATCCTCTTTGGCGGCATCGCCTGCGGCGCAAGCATCGGACTCGCATTCACCAGCAACGGCTCCACCGGCGGCACCGACATCATCGCCGCCATCGTGTCGAAAGTGAGCAACGTCACCATCGGCCGCGTAATCCTTTATTGCGACCTCGTGATTATTTCATCGTCAATCCTCATTTTCCACAAAATCGACCAAGCTGCCTACGGTTTCGTGGTGCTGTTCTGCGTGTCGTTCGTCACCGACATGATCATCAACACCAACCGGCAGGCCATCCAGTTCACCATCAT
>CADBML010000217.1 GCA_902795825.1 uncultured Bacteroidales bacterium | reverse complement strand
CGTCACTCTGTTCGAGCACAAGTGGATGGATGTCGGTCTTGTCGAGCAATTCGCTTGCCGCGGTAAGCCCAGCCGGCCCCGCACCGATCACAACAGCCACTCGTTTCATATCTTCACTCATACGAGACAGCTGTTTTCTTGTTGAACAGGATAAACTTTCTTGCTCCAAAATTCCAAAGCGTCACAACGGCAGTGGCGATGAGCTTGGAAATCATATAATTAATGAGACATATGTCGGTGAAGACATAGAGCAGGACATTGTTCAGCAAAAGCCCTACGACACCGATGAGAGCGAACACCGTAAACTCGGCCGCCTTGTTCGTTAGAGCCGCGCCCGTACGGAACACCCACTTTGTGCTAATCAGATAGTTCACCACCAGCCCAGCAATGAATGCCAATGTGGCCGACAGCAGATAATGCATTCCGCAATATTCCGTCAACACGTACAGCAGCCCATAGTCAACAAGAAACGCCGTCCCGCCCACGAACAAGTAGCGGAAAAGCTGGACAAACACGTTGTCGGTGGTGTTGACAAACAGACTGTTGAATGATAGCTTCGGCACGGCTGGGGGCGTTAATGGGTTAGCAGGCCTTAAAACTCATGTCCAGACATTTAACTGAGTGGGTCAACGCGCCCACGGAAATGAAATCCACGCCCGCTTCGCCGTATGCCCGAAGGGTGTCGAGGGTAATGCCGCCCGACGACTCGGTCTCGACACGACCGCCTACCAATTTCACGGCTTCGCGCGTCAGTTCGGGCGTGAAGTTGTCGAACATTATGCGGTCAACGCCGCCGATTTCGAGCACTTCGCGGATATCGTCGAGCGAGCGCACCTCAATCTCTATTTTCAATTTCTTACCGGTGCGGGCAAGGTATTCGCGCACATTGCGGAGGGCGTTCGCGATGCCTCCGGCATGGTCGATGTGGTTGTCCTTAATGAGAATCATGTCGAACAGGCCGATGCGGTGGTTCGTGCCTCCACCGATTTTCACGGCCTCCTTTTCGAGCATACGCATCCCGGGCGTGGTCTTGCGTGTGTCGAGCACTCGGGTGTGAAGCCCTTCGAGGCGAGCCTGATAGCGGGCGGTCATGGTGGCTATCCCGCTCATCCGCTGCATGATGTTGAGCATGATGCGCTCCGTTTGTAGCAATGAGCGTTTGCGACCTTCTACGACGAATGCGATGTCGCCGGGCTTGACGTGCGCCCCGTCGTTGATGAACACGGTCATCTTCAGCTCGGGATCGAATTTCTCGAACACCATGCGGGCTATTTCCACTCCGGCGAGGATGCCCTCTTCCTTGACGATAAGCTGCTGACGGCCCATAGTGTCGTCGGCAATCGTCGATAGCGTGGTGTGGTCGCCGTCACCGATGTCCTCGGCAAAAGCCAAATTCAGCAAGTCGTCGATAAGTTGTTCTCGAGTTTTCATGAAAATTCACTAATTTTGTATTTGCAAAAATAATCATTTTCAATGAAAGTAGCACTATTAACCGTCGGAAAAACGTCCGCGGCCTACCTGCGGGAGGGCATCGCGCTCTACGAGTCGCGCCTGCGCCACTATCTCCAGTTCGAAATCCTGACCATTCCCGACATCAAATCGACGCGCTCGCTGACCGCCGAACAGCAGAAGGAACGCGAAGGCGAGCAAATCCTCGCCGCCGTCGGCAGTTCCGACTTCGTGGCGCTCCTCGATGAGCGCGGCCGCGAAATGACCTCGCGCGAATGGGCGGCATTCCTCCAGAAACGGATGTCGTCGGGCGTGGGGCGGGTGGTTTTCGTCGTAGGAGGCCCTTACGGATTCTCGCAAGCCGTCTATGACCGCGCCGACAGCCTCGTGTCATTTTCCAAGATGACATTCCCGCACGAGATGATTCGCCTTTTCTTTGTCGAACAGCTCTATCGGGGCTTGACCATCCTCCGCAACGAACCCTACCACCACGACTAAGCCCCCCGCACAGACGCCTTTCTCACGCAAAGCCACAAAACCACGAAGTCACAAACGCCACGAAGCCACAAAGCCACGTAGGGAAATGAATGCATGATTGGCTTCACGTCAGATTAAATATAAGACATTGGGACATAAGAACAGGTTTTCAATGCATAGTTCAT
>CADBML010000216.1 GCA_902795825.1 uncultured Bacteroidales bacterium | reverse complement strand
GTGAATAGCTTTATTCGCTTTGTTTTAATCAGTTATATGTGTCATTATCCGTAAAAAGCACTAAATATTTCTGTCAAAAAATTGCGAATATTTCATTCGCTCGGGAGCCGCTTTCGATTACGCATCCGCGTCGTCGCATTCGTATTCCTCGGTGGGAATTGAGTATTGATCGATGGCTTTTGTCAGTTTCAGCTTCATCTCGCGGACCACGGCATTGGGCGACAGTATGCGCACCCCGTCGCCGAATCCCAACATCAAGGAGAAGAATTCCCAGTTCGGCTCCACGTTCACGGAAAAAATCATGCTGCCGTCGTAAGCCTTGTCGCGGATGATGCGTTGTGACGCATGGACTGGTTTGGTGGCGATATATCCTGCTTGGTATTTGCTTGCCCAAAAGATTATTGTTATGGGTTTGCCCCAATGGGTAACGCCCACCATATCATCGAAATAGGTGTCGGGGTCAAAGTCGGGATTGTCTTGGTAAGGAATGTCGGTTCTTTCATGTAACGACTCGATTCTGTCAAGGGCGAAGTTGTATAACATCCCTTTTTGCGACGTGCAGAAAAGAAACCAGCGATTGCGGTATTCCTTCAACAGGTGGGGGAACACAATGTAATATCTAGGCTGTTTGGCCACGAATGATTGGTATTTAACCTTGATGGTTTGTCGCCTTGCGATGTGGTTGTATAGGGGATTGAGGAAGCGGAGTCCACGCAAGTTGCTGTTGCGCTCGAAGTCAACAATCTTTTTGCTTCCCCGTGCCACGGCAAGGTTGTCCTGCAGGCGACTGACCACATCCGACATTTCGCTGAAATGGTCGAAATCCTCGAACTGTCTCAGCAGGTTCACCGCCTCCGTCATCGTTTCGATGTCGTTGTGCGACAACGGCAGATTCATGATTGAATAGTTGCGGTCGGAATATCGATAATATTTGTGCTCGTAAACTTCGATGGGGGCGTTGTAGCCGAGTTTGTCGCTCCGCATCATTTGCAGGTCGCTCTGGACGGTGCGTAGCGACACACCGCGCCTGATGCCCTCAAACTCATACAACGCATCGGAGCAGGCGTCGATTAAATCCTGCAAAGTCCATCGCCTGTAGGGGTTGCGCAGGCAGTTGTCGATGGTTTTGTAACGGATAAGTGCGTTTTTATTGACTGGCATAATGCTTATCATTTAATGGTCAAATAATTCCAATTGCTTCCTTCTGATGTCAATCATCAGCTGGTTCACGAAGTCGATGTCAATCTTCTCGCGGATGGTCGATTGCTCCATAAGCCGGTTCATCCGCTCTTTGTCTTCTTCGAGTTTCTCGATGATTTCGTCGTATTCAAACTCGTGGTTGCGCACGTCCATTAGGAACTGTCTATCCCAAGTGCGGCGTAGGATTATGCCTTTACCTTCGGCGATCTCAGTCGCCATGTGCATCATCCGGAAGCAATGCATCATGTTTTTAGAGTCGTAGCTCTTGTCAAGATTCGACTCATAGCGTGCGGGGTTGCGCTCCTTCACCCATTGCTGATATTCCTGATAGCATCGGCAGTGGGTAGAGTAGCCGCTTTGATTGTAGGAGATGAAGCAAATCGGGCGGGCGTTTTTGTCATCAATTGACGACAGTCGGAGTTCGTTTCCGTCGTTTTTTTCGTTAATCACCCCGCGATAGCCGATAGGAGCCATGCTTTCCAGCCGTTTTTTCGTTTCTTCTATGCCTCCATCGGCGAAATATTCGTGGGCGAACATGATGAAAGCAGTGTCGTCGGTCCAGCCGCGATCGGCCGCAACGTGTGCGCCGAAGTCGTAATAAACGCCATAAACGTCGTGCATGTTCGGCACATTCACCAGTCCGCAATGCTCTTGGCGCAAACTGCGGTTCGCGAGCCAGTCGCGGAATCTGGTGCTGCCCTGGCCTTTGAACGTGTAGATGAAATCGTAGGGCGAAAGCCGTTCGCCGACCGGATTGACAATTTTCTTGTTCAGTCCGCGGGCTTTTTCAATCTGCGACTTGGCATATCCGAAAAATGTATTAAAGCATTGCTTCGAAACAAACTTCTCGCGGTTGTCGATAAGCGTCAGCATCAGCGGATGCACAGGCCCGAGTATCTTGTCGTCAGGGACAAACAGACACTCCAAAACCGTCGGATTCGACTTGAGCAAAAGCCGGATTAGCTCGCCGATTTCAAACCAAGTGTTGTCGTGCCGGCTGTCCGACACTTGCGCCTTATAACCGTAGCAACCAAAAAGTTCGTCGCTCGTACAAGCATAAACGCCGCTCGTGTCGATGTCGGAGTCTTCGGTGTTTAGCCCGTAGAGGTGGCTGCCTCGGATGTATTCGTACAGCAGCCGCCCGTCGTTTCTGATGATGTCAAAGTTGCTCATTTGCGGCTCGTGTCTTGATTGTCTTTCAATATTTTGCTGATAAACGAAGCGTATTCTTGCCCCAGAGGCAACTCGTAATCTACACCCAGCACGTTCCGCGAGAATAATGTGGCCTCTTTTGTCTTTGGGTTGAACCCTTTCCGTTTCTCTTCATGGAAGTATAGGCCCACGCCGCGCTTCTGCCACGAAGGAAGGTCGTTGAAGTTGATGCCGAGTTCGAACAAGATTTCGTTTTTGTCGCCGTTCGTGATGCCCGTCATTCGTTTCTGGGCATCTTTTGCCGAAACGCCGTCTTTCCGCAACGCCCAATAGCAGTGGGAGTTCAATGAGTTGCGGTGGGCGTCCTCCTGCCTCCATCTGAAATAGTCGATTACTCTGTTTTCGTTGGGAAGCGGAACGAGGCGATTGTCGAAAACGGCCATTCTTCCCGTTGTCAAAGAGAAAGCGGCCGAAGCCTCTCCGGCGAGGATTGTCAGAAGCTTACGCTCCTTCCTTCCGAATGTGCTGTCATCGAGATGGAAAAGCAGTGAAATCTCGTCGCTTTGCGTGTAGCCGTAAATGATTCGGAAACCGCAATCCATCAGTCGCTTCGTGGTCGCAATCATGGCGTCGCGAAACCTCACGTCGAAGGGCTTTTCAAGTTGCCACTCTTTCTTTGTTAAACGAGTGAAGCCATGCCCGTCGAGCCGAGCCACCAAGTAAATGCCTTCGAGCAAAGTCCTGTCAAGCGACTGCTCGAATCGTCTCATCTGTTTGTCAAGTGTGTCAAAGTCCATAATTTATTCCCTCCATGGAGTTATGTTAAAATTATTGTTTGTGTTAATGCTTACGAAATAAAGTTCGTCGAATCCCTCCTCGAGCGACGGCAGTTGCAGACTGTTGCTTGTGCAGGCAATGGCCTTCTGCGGCACAGTCAGCCCCCGCTGCTCATTGCGCTTCATGCAGTCCTTTACTCTACTCCGAAAGAAGATGCCAATCACTTGATAACCGTGCTCTTTTGCTCTTTTGATGTATTTCTCACGGACTGAAATCTCGGGATTGGTGTTGTCGACGACAAACGACCGCCCGTTTTCAAGACATTCCGTTAGCAGATTGTCTTCTTTGTTTCGGGTGTGCAGCACGTCAAGGCTTACGTGTACGTATCCCTTGTCGGCCAACATCTGTTTGAAGAATGTCGTTTTTCCGCTTGCTTGAATGCCGATAAAAACAATGGCTTGTTTTTCGGTTTTTTTGATAGGCAAAACTTTTGTCATAGTCGAAAATAATAGAGTTTTTCACTTTTCTGAGTGCAAAGTTAACGATTTCTGCGCAGTCTATTTGCGTAGTGACATTTTTTTGCGATTTTTTTGTAATTTTTTTTGTGCTACGCAAATAAGTTGCGGAGCGACATTCTTATTTTGCAGCCGAAAACATAATTAGCGTTCTTTGAAAGATTGAAAGAAAAAAGGCGGCGGTTGCCGTAGCGAAGGGTTACTTCATCAGCAATGGCCCACTGACTTCCGGATCGGGCTCCGGATTAGTTCCCTTCGTGCCTATCGCATCGCCGCCTTTCTTAAAATATAACGTGAGTGCCGTAGTGGGGGAATGCTTCGCAGTGGTTGGAACGTCGGATTTCGGTTCCGAAAGTTGCTGGTTCGAATCCAGTCACCAGTTTATGGTGTAGTTCAAAATGCCTCCGCGCCTGTAGCCTCACATTATTATAAGCAAGTGCCGTAGAAATGACATACTTCGTAATTGACGCATTGGGTCGCCGGTTCGAGTCCGGCCATGAATCGCAAGATTCGTGTAGCTCAGATGGTAGAGTAAATGTCAGAGTCTTTTCGCTTGTCGCCTTGCTTACATTGGCGGAGTGGAGCAGTTGGTCAGCTCACAAGTTTCATAAGCTTGAGGTCGCCGGTTCGAGTCCTGCCTCCGCCCTAAAAAAGCAGAATGCCGTAGGGCAACGGATACTTCGCTCTATCTCCTTGGGGGACATTTTTTTTTGGGCGAGTCCCCCGCCCGAAGCCCGACTGTCGCTTCTGCCGTTCATAACGGTTGCCGTAGTGAAGGGATACTTCATTAGCTATTACAAGCACAAGATTTGTAACCTTGATTCACGAGCCCTTCACGCCTGTCGCACCGTTTTTTTTGACTTCAACAAGGCTTAGACCAGCCATATATATTTTTATTCACTATTTTTAATTTAAACGAAGATGAACTACAATTCGATTCTTAACGAAAATGAGGGTGTTATTAACCATGAGGGCGCCAAGGCTTACGCCATGTCGCCCGAGATGGAGCTGTACACCGCCGTTGTCACCGCCTCGCTGAGCGACTCGTTCTATGAGAAACAGGATAAGAGAGTGAATCGCATAGCTGAGTTGGTGGGAAAGGTGTCGCCTGAATTTGTGGCGCAGCTCGCTATCTATACCCGCACCGAAATGCATCTTCGTAGCATCCCCATGCTCTTGCTGGTGGAACTTGCGAAGATTCACAACGGTGACAACCTTGTGGCACGTGCCGTTGAGCAGACCGTTCTCCGCGCCGACGAAATCATGGAGCTCCTGATGTGCTATCAATGGAGAAACCCTTCCGACCACCCGCGCAAGAAACTCGGCAAACTCTCGCGCCAAATCCAGAATGGCCTTCAGCACGCTTTCAACAGATTCGACGAATACCAGTTCGCCAAGTACGACCGCGACAATCTGAAAGTGAAACTTCGCGACGCTCTGTTCTTGGTTCACCCCAAGGCGAAGGATGCGGCGCAACAAGCTGTCTTTGACAAGATTGCCGGTCGGCGGTTGGCAACTCCATATACTTGGGAAACGGAGCTGTCGGCCCTCGGACAGCAAAAGTTCGACTCGGAGCAGCAGAAGCAAGAGGCTTTCCGCAACAAGTGGGAGGAACTCATCGACAGCGGCAAACTTGGCTATATGGCTCTTATGCGCAACCTGCGCAATATGCTTCAGGCCGAGGTGTCGTTGACCGAGATGCAAAAGGTGGCGAGCCGGCTCTCGAATCCCGAGCAAGTGGCCATGTCGAAGCAATTGCCCTTCCGTTATTTAGCCGCATATCGCGAATTGGAAATTGTTGCCACTGCTCACACCGCCGCGCTGATGAATGCTTTGGAGCAGGTGGTCAAGCACTCGGCATCCAATATAGAAGGCTTTGACGAGCATACGCGCGTCCTGCTCGCTTGCGACGTGAGCGGTTCCATGGGGATGTCTATCAGCCCGAAAAGCACCGTCCGCAACTACGATATAGGCATCTTGCTGGCAATGTTGCTTCGCAACCGTTGCAAACAGGTCGTGGCGGGCATATTCGGTGATGATTGGAAAGTGGTCAATATGCCGAACGACAACATCCTGATGGCGACACGCCAAATGGAGCGCTTGTGCAACACTGTCGGATTCAGTACTAATGGCTACAAGGTGATCGACTGGCTTTTGGAGCAGAAAATGGAAATGGACAAGGTGATGATGTTCACCGATATGCAAATGTGGGACAGCTCCGGCCGTTTTAAGAACATCGCTACGTCTTGGAATAAATACAAGGCAATGTTCCCCGCCGCAAAACTCTATCTTTTCGACCTCGCGGGCTATGGACAGTCACCGTTGCGCCTTGCCGAACCCGACGTATGCCTCATCGCGGGCTGGAGCGACCGTGTGTTTGATGTTCTCTCTGCCATCGAAAAGGGGGAGGACGCCCTAAACTATATCAACAAAATTGAGATTTAGACCAACTATTCAGCAATTGGTAAAAACAAGTAAGCATCGCAGATGCCTGACGGGGTCGGAGAGCCCCGACTTTATATGAAAGACCATGCGAGACCATCGGAGATGATCGCAGCTTGGTCGAGGCAGAAGTTGCGTAATGTGCCTCGTAGAGGAACTATAACGGCATCTGTCACAATCACTGAACAATTACGATTTAGACCAAAATGGAAAAAGTTGAAATAATAGGAGGAACGGTAGTGAAAATGTGGACTACCGACATCGACGACAAGGCGCGTGAGCAGATCGAGAATTTGGCCGCGCTGCCTTTCATTCACCATCATATAGCCATCATGCCCGACTGCCACGGCGGCGTGGGGATGCCCATCGGGGGTGTGCTCGCCTGCTGCGACGCGGTAATCCCCAATGCCGTGGGCGTGGACATCGGTTGCGGTATGTGCGCGGTCAAGACCGGCTGGAAAGTTGAGAAAATCACCGCCGACGTGTTGCGCAAGCAAATTATGCGCGGCATCCGTAAGCGCATACCCCTTGGCATGGACTACCATAAAGAGCGTCAGGACGAATCCTATATGCCGCAAGGCCACGACATCGACCGACTTCATGTGGTGAAGGCGCAGTACATTTCGGCTCAGCGGCAGGTGGGCACTCTCGGCGGCGGCAACCACTTCATCGAATTGCAGCGCGACGAGGAGGGTTTCCTTTGGATTATGATTCACTCCGGTAGCCGCAACCTCGGCAAACAGGTGGGCGACCACTACAACAAACTTGCCGCCTCGCTCAACGAGCGGTGGCATTCGGTGGTCAAACCGGAGTTGCGCCTGCCATTCCTGCCGTTGAAAACCCAGGAATTTAACGACTACTGGGTCGAGATGCAGTATTGCGTCGACTTCGCCCTGTGCAACCGTCGCCTGATGATGAAGCGCATTCAGGAGGTAATAGCCGACGCGCTGCCGGGCATCGAGTTTGAGCCGATGATTAATATCGCCCACAACTATGCCGCTTGGGAAAACCATTTCGGTGAGAACGTCATCGTCCACCGCAAGGGTGCCACTTTGGCCCGCGAGGGCGTTGTGGGAATAATCCCGGGCTCGCAGGGCACGTCGTCCTACATCGTTGAGGGATTGGGCAATCCCGACTCTTTCAACAGCTGTTCCCACGGCGCGGGCCGACTGATGAGCCGCACGGCCGCGGTCAACACTCTCTCGCTTGAGGATGAGGTGAAGAAGCTCGAAGATCAGGGCATCGTCCACGCCATCCGCTCTAAGCGCGACCTTGAGGAAGCCGCGGGCGCTTATAAGAACATCGACCAGGTAATCGCCCTTGAGGCCGATTTGGTCAGGGTCAAAACCAAGCTCCGTCCGGTTGCCGTGATTAAAGGATGAAATTTTAGAAACTGCTTGCGGTTATCCTTCAGACCGCAATAGGAGAGGGCTTGCTGAATCCGAAAGATTTAGCAAGCCCTCTTAGTGTGAATTAGCCGAAGTTATTCGACGACGTTTGTCGTGACCCAGTTCGACTTGACGCCGCTGCCGTCGTCCATGACAAGGC
>CADBML010000215.1 GCA_902795825.1 uncultured Bacteroidales bacterium | reverse complement strand
GTGAATACGCCGTCGGCGAGGGTGGTGGTCACTTTTGCGCCTTGAGCCACGTCGTTGATTGACGTAACTGCATGGCCGTCTATGCTTGTGATTGAGTAGCCACGGCGAAGGGTGGCTTCGGGAGAGAGTGCGTTGAGGAGGCGCTGGAGGGCGTCGATGTCGGCGGCGCGTCGGGAGAGAAGGTTCGCGGCCGACATGGAAAGCGTGGCGGCGAACGAAGTCAGCGTGGCACGTTGTGATTCAAGGGTGGATTTAACAGAGACTACTGCCGACGACAAGCGCAGGAGCCGGCTGTCGGCGGCTTGCAGAAATGCTGCCGGAAGGTGAGGCAACGACGATTGGTAGTGGGCAAGTTGTTCGCGGTAGCCGGCGACGAAAGCCGTGGCTTTGTGTGCCACCAGCGAGGCGAGTGCGTCGAGTTCGTCGAGGGCAGCTTTGCCGCAGCTGATGAATATTTCGGCGGCGGCAGTGGGAGTTTTCACACTTTTGTTGGCCACGAAGTCGAGCACGTTGATGTCGCGTTCGTGTCCGATTCCGACAACGACAGGGATAGGGAATTGCGCCACCGACGCAGCGAGTTCGTAATTGTCGAAAACTAGGAGGTCCGACGTTGCTCCGCCACCTCTAATAATCACCACGCAGTCCCAGCGGTCGCTGTCGGCGACGCGTGAAAGGGCATTGAGGACAGAATCCACAGTGTTTTCGCCTTGCATCAGCGCTTCGAAAAGCGACACCTGAAAGCCAAGCTTGTAGGGGTTGTTGTGAAGCTGGTTGACGAAGTCTTCGTAGCCGGCGGCGGTTGGGGAGGAAATAACGGCGATGCGCTTTGGCACAGCAGGGAATTCGAGTTCGCGGTTAAGACCGATCACCCCTTCGTCGGTGAGCCGCTTTAGAATCTCGTTTCGTCGGCGCACAGCGTCGCCGAGGGTGAAACTGGCGTCGATGTCGGAAATCACCACCGATAGCCCATAGACTGGATGGAGTGATGCGCTCAACTTCACCATCACTTTCAAGCCGCTGGCAAATTTCTGGCCCGTGGCGGTCTCAAATTTACGTGCCAGTAAAGGGAAGGTGCTACGCCACACGATGGCGCGCAGTTTGGCCACGTCGGCTCCGAACGCGTTTTTCTCGATAAGCTCCATGTAACAATGACCGGTGTTGTTGAGCCGCACGTCGCTCAGTTCGGCTGTGACCCATACGTTTTGCAAGCCGGAGGCCGTGGCGATGGCGTTGGTCAGACGTCGGCAATACGTCTCCAGTGAGATATGGTTCTCGTCCATTGTCGGGTTGTTTTTTGAGAGAGGCTTTTATTGTTGTTGCTGTTTAGTTTGACTTCTTTTTGAACGTGGAATTTATTGAAAGCCCCTGAAATTTTTTGAACGTGGAACTCACATAGAGTCTTTGAGAACGAAACGCTTGCCATTCCACTTGTAGGTGAGCTCAGGGTGGAGAAGCGACTTCACCTCGTCGAACGCTTCGACGGTGAGATACTGATTGAGGTTAAGTGAAATGGTTAGCGTCATGTCGGCAGCCTCGTAGTGGTAGCCGGTCATGAGGAAGGGAACATTATCCACGACTGCCGTGGCGTTTTTCTTGCCGGCGGGGGTGAGCCAGTCGTCTAGCTTCGGCGGTGAGAACAGGTCAATGTCGATGGGAGCCCAGTTGCCGGCGAAGAATTTCATCCGGCTGTCGGGTGCGGGGGTCATGACCGTGGAGATTACGGCGATTATTTTGCGCTCGCGGATGGGGAGGATTGCGATTTGGATGTTGACCGAGGGGGATATTTCGAGGTCGAGATAGTTCTCGGACAGGCTTTTTATCGACGACTCCGAGCCGAATCGGTTTTTGACGGTGTTCGGCAGAGAGGCGTTAGCGTAGTCGATGAGGTCGAGGCGCATATTCTCGTCGAAGTGGTCGAGCACTTTGTCGGGGATTGTGCGGAAAGCGTTAGCGGCTGTGAGCTGGGCGTTGACGGGAATGGCAACAAATGTCATTGCTGCGACAAAGAGCCAACGGAATACGGTTTTCTTGTTCAGGTTCATTGATGTGCGCGTTATTTTGTGTCGTTGAGTTGGAATTCAATGCGGAATGTTGTTCCCACTCCCGGTTCCGACTGCTTGACGAAGATTTTTCCGTTGTGGTATTCTTCAATGATTCGTTTGGCGAGGGTCAGTCCGAGGCCCCAGCCGCGTTTTTTTGTGGTGTAGCCAGGGTTAAAGACCGTCTTGAAGTGCTTTCGGGAGATTCCTTTGCCAGTGTCGGCCACTTCCACGAAAGCGCGCTCTTTGTCGCGGCCGGTGGTGACCGAAATAGAGCCAGTTCCCGACATCGCATCGACGGCGTTTTTGATTAGGTTTTCCATCACCCATTCAAAAAGCGGCGCCGACATCATCACCGGCGCGGGACGTGGGTCGATGGCGGCGGTGAATTTGATGTGGGGGGAAATGCGGGTTGACATATACGACGACGAGTGGGCTACAACCTCGTTCATGTCGACTGGCTCCATATTCGGGCGCGAACCGATTTTTGAGAAGCGCGACGCGATGGTCGATAGGCGATCAACGTCTTTGTTCATCTCTTTCACTGTTTCGTCGTCAACGCCGAGGCTTTTCAGGAGTTCCATCCAAGCCATAAGCGATGAGATGGGAGTGCCAAGCTGGTGGGCGGTTTCTTTCGACAGTCCCACCCACACCTTGTTCTGCTCCGCTTTTTTCGTTGACATTACGGCGAAATACACGATCAGAATGAACACCACCATGATTGTCACCTGAATGTAGGGGAAATAGTTGAGCTTGCGTAGCAGGCTGGAGTCTTCATAATAGACATATTGCGACGATCCGTCGTTGAGGGTGACGTGAATCACGTTGTTTGTCTGCTTGAGGTCGTGGAGTTTCGATTCGAGGAATTTGGCGTTGACTTCTGAAAGCGGGTCGGAATCTTCGGGGAGGTCGAAGTTGCGGGAATCGAGGATGATTGACGACGACTCGTCGGTGAGCATGACCGGAATGTTGCTGTTGGCCTCGATGATGCTCATAGGAAACTCGATGTCGGAGGCCGTGATGATTTCTTTGGTGGCGTTGGCCCAAATCTGCATGCGTTCACGCTCCTGAGCGGCGAGGTCTTTTACGAGATTGTTGGAGATGTAGAGAAACGACACGACGATAGCCACGGAGATTACCATGAATGCCGCAGTTGCGTAACGCCGGATGTCGTAGATATTGGCCATTTGTCGTTATTTGTCTGATGCAGTTTCTGGGCGTTGGGCTTCGAGCACTCTGAAAAAGTTTCCGCCCCAAAGTTTTTCGATGTCGGCTTCGGAGTAGCCGAGTTCGATAAGCCGCAGGGTTATGTTGACCATATCATTGTCGGCTTCGCAGCCGGGGATTCCGCCGCCGCCGTCGAAGTCGGTGCCGATTCCCACGTGGTCGATTCCTGCCACCTCAATCACGTGGACAATATGGCGGATGTAGTCATCAAGCGTCGCTTTCTGTCCTTTCTTGACTAGGAATCCGGAATAGTTCGACACTTGACACACGCCGCCGTTCCGGGCGAGGGACCGCAGCT
Organism: uncultured Bacteroidales bacterium; assembly: GCA_902795825.1. Taxonomy (GTDB): domain Bacteria; phylum Bacteroidota; class Bacteroidia; order Bacteroidales; family Muribaculaceae; genus RUG14106. Next base: position 2,135 of record CADBML010000215.1, on the reverse strand, counting down.
GGTCGTCGGTGAGGTTGCGGTCGTGGTCGCAAAGGGCGCGGGCGCTGCTATGGGAGCAAATCACTGGCGACTTCGAGATGCGCATCACGTCGTAGAATGTGCCTTCGCTGGCATGGCTCAAGTCGATGAGCATTCCGAGCCGGTTCATCTCTTCCACCGCTTTCTTGCCGAACTCAGTCAGTCCGAACCGCGGATTGGAGGTGTGCGATGAGGAGTGGCATATCTGGTTGTCATAGACATGGCAGAGAGTCATATAGATCACGCCCTGCTCATGGTAATGGCGGATACGCGATAAGTCGGTGCCGACACCCAGCCCGTTTTCCACGCCGATGAAGATGGCTTTTTTCCCTTGGGCTTTTAGCGCGAGAGCCTCCTGACGTGTGCGTGCTATTCCGCAGAGCGCGCTGTTCCGTTCGGCTTGCTGTTTTGTGATGGCTATCAGTTCCTGCACGCGCTTTTCGGCCTTGTCGAACGACGACTGCACGAGCGGCGCGACGTGGCGCACGATTTTGCCATCGGCGTTTTTAACCTTCGGCGCGCTGCTTACGTAGGCTGCGAAGAATTGCGCGTCGAGCAGACCTTCGCGCATTTTCGGCAGGTTGACGCAGTTTTTCATCCGCTTTGAAATGTCTTGACCCTCAGTGAGGCATAAGGGCGCGTCGGTGTGGGTGTCGATTGAAAAAATGCGCGAGTGGATTGTCCGGGCTTTGTGGTAGAGCGCGGCTTCTTCGACAAAAGCCGTGTAGATGGCGTTCATCTGTGGGTTGCGGCCCCAAAATTGTTCCGGATGCCACTGCACGCCGCTCACTCGCCGCTGAGGATGGAAGTCGATAGCCTCCACTATGCCGTCGGGCGCTCGGGCCGCGACTTTTGCCCCGTCGGCAACGCGGTCGATGGCTTGGTGATGGCTTGAATTGACGGTGACCACCGTGTCGCCCAGCACTTTGAACAGGCGCGATGAGGTATCGACCGTTACTGTGTGCTCCGTATATGTTCCGTCGGCCGAACGATGGTCGAGCAAGTCGCCGCCTGGGCGAGTGTAGATGTCTTGATAAAGTGTGCCTCCAAATGCGACGTTAAGTAACTGGCATCCACGGCAAATGCCCAACATCGGGATGTTGCGGTTCGCCGCCATCCTTACGAGCATCAGTTCGGTGGTGTCGCGCCGCGCGGTGACCTCTCCGAGTTGCGGAATCGGCTTCTGACCGAAAAACGAAGGATCGACATCGCCGCCGCCGGTGAGCAACAGTCCGTCGATGCCATCGACAATTGCCGACAACAGGTTGCGGTCGGTGGTGGTGGGAATCACAACGGGCACGCCGCCGGCACGCACAACGGCATCGTAGTAACTGCGCGAAATTTTCGACGACAAATTCGTGTTGGAATTAGTCGTCACCCCGATGCGTGGCGCATTGTCGGGCACTTTCGCCAGTTCCACATCGTCGGCAATGGCGTTGAGCCTCTCGAGAGCCTTAGGCGACGCGCCACGGAGAGCCGCTACGGCCGCGACCGCCGACGCGGCGATTATTAGCGACTTCTTTGTCAACGAACGCAACATGGCCGGCTATTTAGTCGGGGTTTTGAAATAAAGCCGCGTCGTCGGTCGAGGCTGGCGTTTTGGTGTGCGGATTGTCGATGTCGATTTTTTGTTCTTCATTGGGGTTTTGCGGCTCGTCGCCACCGCACGCCGACAGGCAACAAATAGCCAGGCAGGCCACGGCCATCAGTGATATGTACTTAAGCAGGCGCATGATGATTTTGTTTTAAGATTTGTTGTTCTATTCTTCAAAACGCAAATTTACACAATAATTTCCACCCATCCAAATATCCGCTCTCCGTCGCAGCGGAAAAACCGCATCCGACTTGCCCCGCAGAAGAGCGTTTTTTCGCGCCGTTATGGCCGATGCTCCCTCATGCCGCCGCCGTTGAATAATCTGATTGAACTCGCGTTTAGAATATACGGAATCTACGTTTAGAGTATGCGCAGTGTGGGTGCGAAAATTTTTTTTTGTGAAAAATTTGGTCAATTCGCAGAATTGGCGTAATTTTGCAGTCGCAACTGCGGAAATAGCTCAGTTGGTAGAGCACGACCTTGCCAAGGTCGGGGTCGCGGGTTCGAGTCCCGTTTTCCGCTC
>CADBML010000214.1 GCA_902795825.1 uncultured Bacteroidales bacterium | reverse complement strand
TGGAAAGATTTTCTAATAGAGGATTTGGGCGGCGTTGAAGGCGTTGAGGCCGACACCGAGGCAAAAACGGTTGAAGGATATTACAACTTGCAGGGCGTTCGCATCGACAACCCCGCGTCGGGTCAAGTCAGCATTGTCCGCTACACCGACGGCTCGGCAAAGAAAATCATCGTCAGATAGCTTATTCAATGCTCAATGCACAATGCGCAATGCGCAATTAGGAGTTAGGAATTAGGAATTAGGAGTTTGTTGTAAAAGTTGTTTGACACAATTTGTTTGATAAGAATATTTTATGTGTCGTCTGGCTTGAAACCGCAAACAACTATTCACCGATACTGATTACCCGGGTTTTTTATGCAAGTTCGCCGATGAGGGTGGCCGAAGAGGCGTCGATGACGCGGATGCGAACGGTTTCGCCGACATGGTAGTCGCCGCGGGGGAAAACAGCCGTCTTGTTCTGCTGCGTGCGGCCCACGAATTGGTCGCGCGAGCGTTTTGACACGCCCTCCACCAGCACGTCGAACTTGCGGCCGATGTCGCGGCGGTTCGACTCCAACGACAACTCGTTCTGCAATGCAATCATGCGGTTGAGCCGTTCGATTTTCACGTCTTCGGGAATGTTGTCGGGCAGGTTTTTCGAGGCGTAAGTGCCGGGGCGTTCCGAATAACGGAACATGAACGACGAGTCGAAGCCGACTTCGCGCATAAGGCTGAGCGTCAGTTGGAAATCCTCCTCCGTTTCATCGTGGAATCCTGTGAATAGGTCGGTCGATATTCCGCAGTCGGGAATCATGCGGCGTATGGCGGCGATGCGGTCGAGATACCACTGTCGGGTGTAGTGGCGGTTCATCGCTTTGAGCACCTTGTCCGACCCCGACTGCACCGGCAGGTGGATATGGTTGCAGATGTTGGAGTGGGAGGCGATGGCAGCGATGATTTCGTCGCTCATGTCCTTCGGGTGGGAAGTGGTGAAGCGGACACGCATATCGGGTGCGGCTTCAGCCACGACGGCGAGAAGGTGGGCGAAATCCACGTCGTTGCCGGCGGAGTCCTTGCCGCAGTAGGAGTTGACGTTTTGCCCGAGCAGAGTCACCTCCTTGAAGCCTCGGGAGCGCAAATCGGCCACTTCGTTGAGAATACTCTCCACCTCGCGCGAGCGTTCGCGTCCGCGGGTGTAGGGCACGATGCAGTAGGAGCAGAAATTGTTGCAGCCGCGCATGATGCTCACGAAACCGCTCACTCGGTTGCCTGTGATTCGCAGGGGGATGATGTCGCGGTATGTCTCCGTGCGGCTGAGTTCGACGTTGATTGCCTTTTCGCCTGCTTCGGCGGCGGCGACGAGATTCGGCAAGTCGAGGTAGGAGTCGGGACCCGCCACGAGATCTACGCCGTGGTTGTTGATAAGGTCGTCTTTGACGCGCTCCGCCATGCATCCGATGACCCCCACAATCGTGCGGCGTGGGCGGCGTTTGCGTTTCAGCGAGGCGAGGAATTGCAGTCGGCTGAAGATTTTCTGCTCGGCGTTGTCGCGTATGGAGCAAGTGTTCAGGAATATGGCGTCGGCTTGTTCGATGTCGTCGGCAGGGGAGTAGCCCGCCATTTCCATCACTGCGGCCACCACCTCGCTGTCGGCCACATTCATTTGGCAGCCGTAGGTCTCAATAAATAGTTTCTTTTCATTCATCGTGTCAGAGCGCGCTTTTATCGCACTGCAAAATTACGAATTATTTGTCAAAAGATAAAACGTCAATTCATAATCCGCCACTTTATGCGGAATGACTATTGCGGCTTGTCCGATGAAGGCGCGTTTATTCCCTTAGAGCAATTTGCCCTAATTTTTGGAATTGTGTCGAGGTTGTGGTGTGTTTGCAGAAACTTTATGTCCGCCCCGAAAGATGAACCGATTTTTTTTCTGTTGGCCGTCGTTTTGATGGCGTTTGCTTTCGTCGCCGATGCCGAGAGCCGCGACAACCGAAGCCCCGTCATCGCTGATGGCGGCTCGGTAACATTCAATGTCAATGTTGATTAGAATGTCGAAATTGTTGTCGATATCAAGAGGATTGGCTAATATAAATAAGACGAATGCCGACTATTTGCCCATGCGGTATTTATATAATCTGCACAGATAGCACTATAAGTGTTTGGATAGTACAAGTAAGATTTTTGCAAGTAAATAGAACCCGACCCAAAAGCGTTTGAGTATAAATCCAGCCTTTCAAAAGTCTGCGAAAGAGTACGTTTGACCTCTCGTCTGCGAATGTAAGCACATTCCAGCAAACGGAGGTCATTTTTAACCCAACTTCAACGCTGAAAAATTTTTTCAGCGTTGAAGTTGGGCTAACAGACTGTTATCATATATTGCCCATTGCAGTAATCCGTCTTTGTTCTGTAGTTCACAGAAAGATGGAGCAGTATGCGTCACTA
>CADBML010000213.1 GCA_902795825.1 uncultured Bacteroidales bacterium | reverse complement strand
CCTGCCAAGTATCTTCCAAATATCCTCTCTGAATTTCCTGAAAGGCAATTTATAGAAATCCCCTCGGGGCTTTCTATAAATTCCCCGCACAAAAAAATGTCAAACCGAACAGCGACATTATTAGCTCTTGAAATCACAGCGACAAGGCTTGAAGCGCAGAGAAGCCCGCGGCGGCTGCCTCGGGCTTCTCTCTAATATGAAAACCAAATTCCTCTATACGGTGATGTAATCCCTGTTTTACATCAATTTGGCATTTTGGGGGTAGAGGAATCTCTTGATGGAGCCTTTCGCGGTCTTGACGAAAGGTTCGGCGCAAAGCACGATTTCGCGGAGCTGTTCGTAGGAGCCGATTTTGGCATTCGTTTCCTCCATGTTCTTCGCCATGACTTCGCGCATGGCATCGATGTCGATGCCGGCTTTTTGCGCCTCGTCGAGATTAGGCACAACGAGAGCCTTGAGCACGCCATCGGCATCGAAAACGATGCTTTCGGTGACGTAAGGCATGCGGTTGAGTTTGAATTCGATTTCTTCGGGATAGATGTTCTGTCCGCCGGCACCGAGGATCATCGACTTGCTGCGGCCGACGAGGGTGATGTTCATCTCCTCATCGACATAACCGAGGTCGCCGGTGTGGAGCCAGCCGTCGGCGTCGATGGCCTGAGCCGTGGCTTCGGGATTTTTGTAGTAGCCTTTCATGACGGGCTTTCCCTTGAGGATGACTTCGCCCACGCCGTCGGGGGTCTTGTTGATGAGGCGGAGTTGGAGGGCCGGCACGAGGCGACCCGTGGAGCCTTGTTTAAACTCACTGCAAGGGGTGAAACCGATGAGCGGGCCACATTCGGTCATGCCGTAGCCGACGGTATAAAGCAGATTGATGTCGCGGAGGAACTGTTCGACAGTGGGGTCGAGCGGAGCGCCGCCGATCATGAGTTGTTCGAGGTTACCGCCAAGGACACCGACGAGTTTTTCGCGGAGGACATCGAAAGGCACTTTTCCGACGAGGGGGAGGAAGTTTGCCTTCACCACCTTTTCGATAAGGAGTGGCACGATGAAGAAGATTTTGGGCTTGACGACAGCGAGCGCCTGCATAAGGATTGTGGGTGCGGGCGTGCGGCCGAGGACAGTGATGTGCGCACCCATCGAGAGGGGCGAGATCATGTCGTAGATAGCGGCGTAGGAGTGAGCGAGGGGGAGCACGTCGAGCGTGCGTGTGCCTTCGGGATAGAAATTCCAGTCGTCGCCGATTTGGGCGTTGATGTAGATACATTCGGCCGTCAGCATCACGCCCTTGGGGTTGCCGGTGGTGCCGGAGGTGTAGGAGATGACCATAATATCGTCGTCGTTGACGGGGGCGTAATGGATGTCGTCGGCGGTGAAGCCGTCGGGATAACGGCGGTCGAAATCATCGAAGAGATTGTCGTAAGCCACACGCATTTTTTCGCTGCGAGTCATATAGGCCTTCGCGCCGCGGGGATTAAGGACAGCCTCGAGATGCTCGAAATGGGAGTTTTTGAGTTTTTCCCAAATATGGTCGTCAACCACGAGGATGCGCGAATCGGAGTGGTTGATGACATAAGCGGCATCGATGGGATTGAACCCCGGGAGGATAGGCACAGCGATAGCGCCGTAGGAGATGATAGCGATGTAGGCGGTAATGAAAGGCGTGGAGTTTTCGCACATGAGGGCGATTTTGTCGCCGCGGTTGATACCGGCATTATCAAAGAAAACATGATAACGTGCGATGTTCTCGGCAAGCTTGAGATAAGTGCGGTCCTCTCGTGTCGAATAGTCGGTCAGCGCGAGCTTATTTGCGTTAGCGCGGAACTGACGTTCGAATTTGGCGATAATAGTTTCTTTCATTTTTTTTGAATAATTGGTTATGAGAAAGTGTAAAAAAGAATTTTGGTTATGAGAAAGCGGCAGCTTCCATGAGGTTGGTTATGAGAAAGTGTTGACTTTCAGCGAGATATTTGGTTATGAGAAAGTGATCAGAGAAGAACGGCCTCTTGAGGGTAGAGGTTGCGTTTAATCGACTGTTTGGGAGTCTTGATGAATGGCTCGGCGAGGAGACGGATTTCCTTGATACGCTCGTAGGAGCCGACAGCGGCATTGAGGGCGGCGACATTCTCTTTCATTTTGTCGCGGAGGGCATCGTTGTCGAGACCTTGTTTTTTAGCCAATTCGAAGTTGGGATAAACGAGGGCCACAAGCGAGCCGTTTTCGGCGAACACGAAACTTTCCTGAACGAAAGGCAGGTCGTTGAGTTTGAATTCGATTTCCTCGGGATAGATGTTCTGACCGTCGGCGGAGAGAATCATCGTCTTGTTTCGTCCGCGGAGGAAAATGACCTTCTTGCCTTTGATTTCGCGGACGAAGCCGATGTCGCCCGTGTGGAGCCAACCGTCTTTGTCGAT
>CADBML010000212.1 GCA_902795825.1 uncultured Bacteroidales bacterium | reverse complement strand
CTCATCGTGTTCGACGTGCTGGGGTTCTTTGCCATGCTGGTGCCTGTCATCGACGAAGGCAAATTAAGCGAATTATACGTGATTGACGAATTTCGGGTCGTTTTTGACCATCAAATATGCCTCACGTGTAATTGTGGTTGGCGTTTTCCGCTTCCTATAATTCTCATGAATCAGGATTTCCTTCTGCGATTCCTTCAATCTCCCGAGTCTCAAGAGGCTCGCCGCGCAATAGTACGATGCGTCGGCCAGCAAGCCCCTCGCCCATCGTATGCCTTCTCCGTGCAGGCAATAAGCGATGTCAAACTCACCCCTCTTTTGCAGCTCCCTCGTTTTTTCGACTACCCGCTCATAATCGCGGTGATAGTAAAGCGCTTTGATGAGTTGCGACAGGGCTAGCGGGTCGGACGGCTCGTTGTTATAGGCCGACTGTGCATGTTCGAGGGCTTCGTCGTACAATTCAAGTTCGATGCAAGTGTCGGATAGTTTGATTTCGAAAAAATACTCTTGCGGATATTTTTTCACAATCGGGCGGAGATATTTGCGGAGTGCGGCGAAATCGTCGGAGTCCCACATTATTTTCACTTTTCGCTCAATACGCCGACCCGCAGGCTTGGTCATCCAGCCGGCATTGTCGCCTGAATACTGCGGCTTGCCGTACATTTCTTCTTCCCTTATTGCTATTTCACCATCGCGTATGGCATCTTTTGCCAAACGAGGCAAATAGAATGAGAATACGCCTTTCCGCCGGCCTCTGATATGCTCCCTTGCCGACGCAATGGCAAGATCGTATTTTCCCAAATTCAAATAAGCGTAGGCTTTTTCAAGCCGCGCGTCATTTAATCCCGGTGCATTTTCGTCGTCGTTTCGCGCCACAAACTCGTCGAAGCAATCAATCGCCTGCTGCGACTTGTTGTCGACGCCGACGAGTGCAGCCATATAGTATCTCAAATCCCACGCGGTCTTTTCGCAGTGATTCCAAGCCGTCTCAGCCCACTCTAACGCTTCTTCATATTTTCTGAGAATGATGCAAATCCGCGAAAGAGGGAAAAGTATATAATCGTCGTTCGGCCGCAATTCGGCAAGTGATTTCAGCCACTTATACGCGGCTTGAAATTGTCCTTTTGCATGATAGACTGTTAATCTTTCATGAAAAGACTTGTAGTCAAATTCATCAGTCGTTTTCATCTTCTTCGCTTGTTTGGATTGTCAGAAACACGATATTTTTGGTTTTTATTGCCAGTCAATTTTTAATTGTTAAAAGTTATTCGTAATAATATTGGTAGGCATCAACATAATAATCGCGAGGCAAATACTCCAATTCTCCATCGTGATAAATCGAAACGGTCAGACGCTCGTAGGAAAACATCTCCGAAACGTCAAGTCGTCTTGTTTGTCTCACCTTAATTTTTTGATTAGTATTTCTTGCGAAAATCCCCGCTTGACCGTTTCTTATTAGATATACATATCTTTTTGTTTCACAAACCACGAAGTGAGTCCAAACATAACCGCCACTTTCTGCCAAAACGTAAAAAGACTTGTTTTTGTCAATGGGGATTGTATCCGCTTCAGGGTGATGATATTCATTATAGGAAAACACTAAGTAGATAGTATCGCTTTTAAACTTAGTATATGTTGACACAATGCTGTCAATCTTAGAGAAAAAATCCCTGTCAACTATTTCCCCTTTAAAGACGGTGACGCTATCTGAGCCCAAATCCGTCATAAAGTCCTTTTTGTAGTCTGATTCGTTGTTCGCCTGTTTGTCGGTACACGCGAACGCTATAGATAACAATCCGATTATATGTAGTATCTTTTTCATTTTAGCGATGGCATGTAAGGAATATAGATTCCGGTTGGAACATAGAATATCGAAAAAACAGGCAGATTATTGTGGCTGCTGTCTTGTTGATAAAATATTTCATGTGAAAAAATCCTGTCAGAATCACTTGAGTATGAAGTTGTGGGATGAGTGTGAGTAAACTCTCTTATGAATGAACTGGATATGTTGAGAATAATATCGCGATATAGTGAAACAATTCCTCCCTCACTATGTTCTGTATGGCTCGTTGTGATGTAGTTTATTGACTCATGGCGATTGATTCCTGTTAATAAAAGACTATATTCGATGTTGTAAACCTTAGACACTGTGTTCGCAAAAAACTCGAAAATACTGCGGGCATTGTTGTCCCCCTGAACAGTATATACATCGTATCCTCTGCCATGCCGGAGCACATCAAAAGTCCCTGCTCCCACAAAAGCCTGCAGAAACTTACCGCTACTGTCTTGTTTTATAACCTTCTGCCCGTTTTGATATTCAACTATACAAATAACATCACTATCTATGTCATCACAGTCTATATACCCCATATAGTTGCCCACTACATCAAATAAGTAAAAACCTCCCAAGCCTGTCGGGTCAACAAACAATATCGGATTTCCTGCGCAATAGAGGTAAGGCGAATAGGGATAGTAGTGCTCGGCGAGGGGGTCGGCGGTGGTGAACTGGCAGAGCGCGGGGTCGAGTATGCGAGCAGAGAAGTCATAAGCGTTCAGCCCGTTCATCGTGTCGAATTCCTTGCCGCCGTATTTGTACGGAGTTATGGCCGAGGCGTAATGCTCATCGACAATCGGCAACCCGAACGGATAGTAGTTGTTCCGCTCATAGACCGTGCCCTCGTTGTCGATAACAACCATCGAGTTGCCCTCGTAGTCCGCCAGCTGGTGGTAGTATTCTCCGTCCTCGATGAATCCCGGCGGAGTGATGACATATTTCAACTCACCGTTCTCGAATACGAGGTTGTCGACGTAATCGCGAGTCAGGACGGTACGGTAGCGTGTAACGCCTCGCGTTCCGTCCAATTCCTCCGCCGATTCGTCGGGAATGATGAGTTCGGCACGCGGCAGGATGCCCGCAGCGGGAAGTATAGCCGTCTGATATGTGATGCGTTGTTTGCGTCTCATGGCGTCGTAGGTGTAATAAACGCGGTGTCCGTCGGAATAAGTTATTGACGAAGGCAAATTAAGCGAATTACACGTTATTGACATTTTTGGTTTAAACCTCATTGTTTAACCAATTATTACATTTCTTGATAATCCTGTATATCCAGGTCACTAGTGGCAGACAGACACCAATTATCAATCCAAAAATGAAAAGGAATCTCAATGATTGATAGAAATTGTAGCACACATACCATTT
>CADBML010000211.1 GCA_902795825.1 uncultured Bacteroidales bacterium | reverse complement strand
CCCGCATTGCTCCCTTGTTCCCGCCAACTATCTTCCAAATATTCTCTCTGAATTTCCTGAAAGGCAATTTATAGAAATCCCCTTAATGCATAATGCATAAAGATAAACTCCTCATTTCTAATTTCTAATTCGTATTAACTTATGGCATTTGTAAAAATTTCAGAACAACCGTCGCTATATAACGACCTTGAGAAAAAAACTGCGGGCGAAATCCTCCACGACATCAACACCGAGGACAAAAAAGTGGCCCTCGCCGTCGAAAAGGCGATTCCGCAGATTGAAAAACTTGTTAACCAGATTGTTCCGCGTATGAAACGCGGCGGACGCATCTTCTATATGGGTGCCGGCACATCGGGCCGTCTCGGTGTGCTCGACGCATCGGAAATCCCCCCGACTTTCGGCATGGATCCCTCGTGGGTTATCGGCCTTATCGCCGGCGGCGACATCGCATTGCGCAACCCCGTTGAAAACGCCGAGGACGACACCGAGCAGGGATGGAAAGACCTCCTCGAGTTCGGCATCAATGAGAAGGACACCGTCATTGGCATCGCCGCTTCAGGTACGACGCCCTACGTTATCGGTGCGCTCAAGGCTTGTCGTGAACACGGCATTCTGACCGCCGCAATCACCTCCAACCCCGACGCTCCCATTTCAGAAGCCGCCGACATCCCCATCGAGATGATTGTCGGGCCGGAATACGTCACAGGCTCGTCGCGTATGAAATCCGGCACGGGCCAGAAGATGATTTGCAACATGATCACCACCTCCGTGATGATTCTCATCGGCCGCGTGAAAGGCAACAAGATGGTGAACATGCAGCTCTCCAACGCCAAACTCGTCGACCGTGGCACCCGCATGGTCCGCGACGAACTTGGCCTTCCCTACGACGAGGCTAAACGCCTTCTGCTCATGCACGGCTCCGTAAAGAAAGCCGTCGATGCTTACAACGAATCCCACTAACGGGGCTTCCCTTTAATTCACCCCAAATTTTTTCGATTATGAAACCGAAAAGTGCTTTTCTTTCGCTGATGGCATTTGCTGTCGTGGCTTTGTGCTCGGCGCAGTGCGTCTCGGCAAAGAAGAAACAGTATGTGCCTGAGCGTGGCGACTATACGTTTCGCACGGAGCTGGTGACCAAAATGACTGAAGATATCGACGACCCGCAGGCCGCCGACATCATTACCTACGTCACCAACAAGCAGACCACCGACACTCTCCACAGCGAGCCTATTCCGCTCAATCCCAATGAGTGGAGTGGGTTTGGCGAAATCCACGAGGATGACATCAACTTCGACGGATTCCCCGACCTGCAGATTTGCCTCGGGCCGTTCAACTATGCGGGCAATTTCACCTACGATGCCTACATTTGGGACAACGAAGCCCATAAATTCGTGAATGTGCCCGAATTCTCCGAGATTTTCGACCCCGAACTTCGTGAAGCCGACAGGCAAATCGTGGGCTCGTTCCGCCTCGACAACACTATCGATTGGCAGGTGTGGGAATGGCGCGACGGCAAGTTGGTCAAAGTGAAAGAGGGCAGCGACGATATTCGCGATATAACAGGAGAATGATTATGAAAAGGATCCTTTTGGCATGCGTGCTGACGGCTGCAATAGCGTCAATGGCGAAAGCCGACGAGCCGTATAAGTACAACGAGCTCTACTATCAGCGCGCCACGCTCTTCGCAGTGCTGCCCGTCACGTCGGACGACATTATTTTCCTCGGGAACTCCACCGTCCACGGGTGCGAATGGAACGAACTTTTCGATATGCCCAACATCAAAAACCGCGGCATCAACGGCGATGTCATTCAGGGCATTATCGACCGTCTCGCGCCAGTGGTCAGCGGCCATCCGAAGAAGATTTTCCTCATCACGGGCGCGAACGACGTGTCGCACCATTTGACAGTGGATTCGCTCGCCACCGCCTACGGCAAACTGATTCACAAAATCCGCACAGAGTCGCCGCAGACTCGCCTTTATGTCATGTCGACATTGCCCATCAACAACTCGTTCCAACGGTATAAAAACCTGATTGGCAAAGAAGACGTGATCCGCGGCATGAACGCCCGCCTGGCGGTAATCTGCAAGAAAGAGGGCGCTACATGGATTGACCTGACACCTTATTTCATCGATGAAAAAGGCGATTTGCGCAAGGAACTGACCAACGACGGACTTCACATGTTCGGCGAAGGCTACCTCATCTTCCGCAACGTCGTCCGCCCTTACGTTCTGGAATAACCCCTGTCTACATCTCAACCCCATCGACATGGCAAGCCCGAAGGAAACCCCTCTCGGGCTTGCCATGCGTCATCACCATTAAATGAT
>CADBML010000210.1 GCA_902795825.1 uncultured Bacteroidales bacterium | reverse complement strand
TATTTATGGCATCAGAAATATAACGCGATTGTCACTAAACGACTATGCGATGCTCATTGGATTTGCAATTGGTGTTGTCCTAATTGTTCTTAGCCCTGGTTCGCAAAACAAAGTTGATGAAATCGGTTTTTCGTTTAGTTTTATTTTTACATTGTTTTTGTCCATAAAAGCAACGCTTTTGCTAATAGCGCTTTTATTGATTACGATTAAATCCAATCGCACTACGTTAAAAATGTTCTATAATAAACACTCGTTGTTTATTGACGCTTTGTTAGGTTGTTTGTTGTTTTGCTTCCTCTTACGAATACCAATATGTCGCGCATATTATGGGGCAGAGGTGCTTTCGCTCGCACTAATTATATCAATTTGGAGCGGTCAAATAAAGAAACATACAATATATTTCTCATTAGTTTTGGTATCTTTTGTGGTACTTTTTCAGTCGATAATATATGCGTCCTCAATGTATAAGCGAATAGACTCTTATAAACAAATCAAGGAATTGTACGTAAATAGTAAAACGGGAGAAGTGTTATATGAATTCCCTTACGGGAAAGATTATATACAAAGATTCTTTCGAAGCTTTATTTTCCCATACAGTCCGCCAAATATGAATCCACACGAACTAACCTGTGAGCATGACCGGTACATAATCCAAACATTTCAAAAAACCTTGAACCATGAATTTGGTTCAAATAAGCAATTAAAATTTTCAACGCCTATTTCAAAGGCAATATATTGCTTGCCAGACTCCAATCAAGTAATTGAGTCTGTTCCGGGCAATTATCATATAATTACGAGGAAAAGCAATCCACCTGTTGAAATAATTGTACATCGCTCAATAGCAGGCATCTTCAAATGGCGCGACTATGTGATAAGACCCGCATTGGCATCTCCTGATTTCTCTACTGACTCTCTTGCTGCTTATTCCGTATTCGACCAAATGATGTTCGTTGGCATCGACTCAGTCTCCATCAATTAGTGTCATACCATCGTACTATTCGGATATTCCTATTTTCAGTTGTAGTAGAGTCACATTTTGTCGTCAAGCCAATCATTCTTTAACTTTTGCATAAACCTCCTTAATAAAGTATATGGATTTTCAGAATATCACATGTTTTTTTGACGTGCTGAATCGGAGTAATGTTAATTATCTGGTTTTAAGGAATTTTTCGAATTTCAATAGCGAATCTTTCCTTTTGGACGACCACCCAGATATTGATATTTTATGTGATGACAGGGATGAGTTTATAAAAGTTTCAAATTGTGTTGCATGGAAAGGGAACAATAAAAAGTGGGATAAAACCCATGCCAAAATAAATGTCTCAGGGCGTGACATTAGCATTGACATCAGAACGGTGGGAGATGGGTATTATTGCGAAAAATGGCAAAAAGACATGTTGTTGTCAAAAAAAAATGAATCGTCTCTTTTTTTTCGGCCCAATGACAGACATCTTTTTTATTCATTAATTTATCATTCTATTATTCAAAAACCTCAATTATCAGATGATTATAAGCGTATATTGTCATTGTTGGCAAAAATAAACGATGTATCAATCAAGTCGTATGATAGAAAAGAATTAATAAAATTAATGGAGTCATATATGATTGAGAACAAATATGTCTATACATATCCGTCTGACAAACATGTTCCACTTTATACAAATAACATTAATAAAAAACTTATTGCTGGTAATAAAAAGTTATATCGCATAATCTATTGGTCAAAAATTAATATCATCCAATTACTTGTTCATTTTAAACGTTGTATTAAATGCAAAACTCTTTTTTAAGCAAGCTACAGCCACACACAATCCATATATACGGGTTAGATTCAATTGAGGATTATTCAATTCTTAAGATAAAAGCTAGAGAGTTGCTTAATTATAAACGATTTGATTTATTTGCAAAATTATACTATATTCATAATAGACACAATAATTTTGAAGATGCAAAAAATGTTTATGTCCAGCATATCATTTCGTTTAATCCTGATTTGAAAGAACCTGGGCGTGATGATAAAATTGGCATTGATTCTTTTATTGATACTTTTAACGGTATGATAGATGCATTTAAGGAAACTGATTTTAATGACAATATTTCATTAATACCAGTTGATTTAAATGGTGTTATTTTGGATGGGGCTCATAGGGTCGCAACATTGGCATACTATAATAAGACATTAACCATCATTAGATTTAATAGCATTAGCGCCAAATGCGATTTTGATTACGCATATTTTATAAACAGGGGCCTGTCATGGTCAATTTGTGATAAAATTTTACTCGAATCGCTTAATTGGATTGACAATGTTTATTGCGCCTTATTATGGCCAAGAATAAAATCACCAGAATTAGGCATTGGCAAAATTAAAAATTGTTACAATTGTTTTTTTTATCGAAGAATAGATGTCAATTACAAAGCATTGAATAAGATTGTCTATGAGATATATAAACACCAAGAATGGACCAATTCTGATCGAGATGTTGACAATAAAACCAGTTGGGTCTGGGGGAAACGGAAAGCATTAGACTTGGTTCTATTTCAAACAAATGATGTATTAGATAAGATTTTATTACTAAAAGATATTATACGTGAGATTTATGGTGTTGGAAAACATTCTATTCACATCTCCGATTCCTTTAAAGAAACTAAAGAAATAGTCTCGCTATTTTTTTCATTTGAAGGGAAATCTCTTTGGCAGGATTCAATTTTGAATAAAGAAAACATTAGAGAGAAAATGTTTAGATTAAAAAACATTCACCTATTAAAAATGAAAATAATTATATATAAATATTTGTCAAAAATAAAGCATCTTTTCACAAAATGAAAAAACAGTTGTTTTTTGTGATGGATTCGTTGGGGATCGGTGGCGGAGAAAAAAGTCTTGTCACTTTCTTATCGTTGATAGATTACGATCACTATGATGTAGATTTACAACTTTTCGCGTATGGCGGTGCATTTCAGCAATTTCTACATCCAAAAGTAAACATCTTGCCTGAATTGCCTTACAATCGTTTCTTAAGGAAAAACCTTATTGCATCATTTTGTTCATTTGATCTAAAAAAAATGTCAGCCCGTTTAGCTTATTCTTACTCGATTAACACAAACAAATTAAACCACGCTGAAAAAGCGATGACCTATTGGCAAAAATGCTCTCGATGCTATTCCGAGACAGAAAAGCATTACGATGTCGCTATCGCCTACTCTCAAGGTCTGCCGACATTTTATGTCGTAGATAAGGTAAAAGCCTCTAAAAAGATTGGGTGGGTAAATTGTGTGTGGAATTTGTCTGGAGAAGCCCTCTTATTTAACCGTTCTTATTATGAAAAACTTGATTCCATTAATATCGTCTCAGATGAAGCCACAAACCATTTCAAAAGGTTATTCCCTGAATTAATTGATAAATTTATATTGGTTAAAGATATCGTTTACCCCGACTTTGTACGAAAATTGTCTATTTTGCCCACACAAAACAAATTATCAAACTCAAAAATTAAAATATTGACGGTCGCCCGATTGATAGAAGACACTAAAGGATATGACATATTGCTTAATGTGTGTACGATATTAAAAAAACGGAATCTTATATTTGATTGGTACATTCTTGGGGAAGGAACATACAGAAGCGAGATGGAAAAGTATATAATTGAGCACAATCTTCTGAATTGTGTTCATTTGCTTGGTTCTGTGCCCAATCCATATCCATATTACAGAATGTGCGACTTGTATGTCCAGACTTCGCGTCGTGAGGGCTTTGGATTGTCTATCGCTGAAGCACGATTGCTTAACTGTCCTGTAGTTACGACTGAATATGTCGGCGTTTGGAGTCAGATGGTTCAGGGGAAGAATGGAATAGTTGTTCCGATTGATGCCACTGCCGTCGCGGATGCTATTGAGGATTTGATTCTTCATCCCGAAAAGCGCGAAGCGATTTCCGCCTACCAACGCACTGAAAAAAAAGGAAATACTGAAGAAATTGAAAAGTTTTATAAGTTGATTGAGTAATTCCTATGGATTTTTTTTGCCGCCACCAAACCATCAAAAGGACACCACACTTTTCAAAACGACATTTTTTCACTAAATTTGCACAATCATACACCAATAGATTATGAACAATAGAATATTACTTTCGCTTGCCCACATGGGAGGGACAGAACGCGAATGGGTTGAGGAGGCCTTTCGCACTAATTGGATTGTCCCGTTGGGGCCGAATGTCACTGAATTTGAGAATCGTTTAGCCAATTTTCTCGGCAAAGGCAATGTTGTGGCACTTAGTGCCGGAACGGCGGCAATTCACTTGGGTCTTGTGATGCTTGACGTGAAAGCTGGCGACGAGGTGATTTGCCAGTCGTTCACTTTCTCTGCAAGTGCCAATCCAATTCTCTATCAAGGAGCCAAACCGATTTTCGTTGATAGCGAGCCCGACACATGGAATATGTCGCCCGTTTGCCTTGAGGAGGCAATTATCGACCGCAAACAAAAAACTGGCAAACTACCAAAAGCCATCATCCCTGTTCATCTCTATGGGATGCCAGCTAAAATGGACGAGATTCTTGCCATCGCTAAAAAATACGGGATTCCCGTTTTAGAGGATGCTGCCGAAGCCCTTGGTTCAACCTACAAAGGTCGGCCTTGCGGCACTCTCGGCAAATACGGCGCGCTGAGCTTCAATGGCAATAAAATCATAACCACATCTGGCGGCGGCGCGCTTGTGTGTCCTGATGCCGATTCGGCTAAGCGTGTCCTTTTCTACGCGACCCAAGCCCGGGAGAATCGCCCATATTATTATCACACCACTATCGGCTATAATTACCGTCTGTCGAATGTTTCGGCCGGCATCGGTTGTGGACAGATGGATGTCCTTGAGAATCATATAGCTCGTCGTCGCGAAATTCATGGCATATACAAGCGCGAACTCTCTCAAATCGACGGCATTGAAGTCATGGACAATCCCGACGGCGATTTCAATTCCAATTTCTGGCTATCCACGGTTCTCATTTCGCCACAATGCGGAGCCTCGCCCAACGATATTAGATTGTCATTAGAGGCCGACAACATCGAAAGCCGTTTGCTTTGGCGTCCAATGCATTTGCAGCCCATCTATGAATCGGCTCCTTTCTATGGCTCAACCGTTGCTGAAAACTTATTCGACAGAGGATTGTGCCTCCCAAGCGGCTCCAGCTTAAGAGATGAGGATATTTATCGTGTGTGCGAATCGTTAATCAAATCTATCAAGAAATAACATGAGTACAGCAAGAATTGCTTTGATAACCGGCATAACCGGACAGGACGGCTCATTTCTGGCTGAATTCCTCCTTGACAAAGGCTATGAGGTGCACGGAATAATCCGGCGCAGTTCAACATTCAATACAGGAAGAATCGAACATCTATATTTAGATGAATGGGTGCGCGATATGCGCCGTCGAAGGCTCATCAACCTTCACTACGGCGACATGACCGACTCGAGTTCTCTAATCCGCATAATCCAAGAAGTCAAGCCTACCGAGATATATAATCTTGCCGCCCAAAGCCACGTGAAAGTATCGTTTGATGTTCCCGAATATACCGCCGAAACCGATGCCATCGGCACGTTGCGCCTGTTGGAGGCCATCAGAATACTCGGGATGGAGAAATCTTGTCGGATTTATCAAGCTTCGACGAGTGAGCTTTACGGCAAGGTGCAGGAAGTGCCTCAAAATGAAAAGACACCATTCTATCCACGTAGCCCATATGCTTGCGCAAAGCTTTATTCTTTTTGGATAATGAAGAACTATCGTGAAAGCTATGGAATGTATGCCGTAAATGGCATACTTTTCAATCACGAAAGTGAGCGCCGTGGCGAGACATTCGTGACCCGTAAAATAACCCTGGCTGCGGCGCGCATCGCCAGAGGACTTCAAGACAAACTATATCTCGGAAACCTCAACGCCTTGAGAGACTGGGGTTACGCAAAAGATTATGTCGAGTGTATGTGGCTTATTATGCAACAGCCCGAACCCGACGATTTTGTTATCGCAACAGGAGAATACCACACAGTGCGTGAATTTGCGACAATCGCTTTCTCGCGTGCGGGCATTGAAATCGAATGGCATGGAAATGGTCTAGAGGAAAAGGGCGTTGAAAAATCCACAGGCAGGGTGCTCATTGAAGTTGACCCACGATTTTTCCGTCCTGCGGAAGTGGAACAATTGCTCGGTGACCCGACAAAAGCCAAGCAACAACTTGGATGGAACCCACGACGAACTTCTTTCGAGCAATTAATTAACATTATGGTTGATTCCGATCTCAAACTAGTTACGAACAAATAAATGTCAATCAATAAAGACGCTAAGATTTATGTGGCGGGACACCGCGGGCTTGTCGGTTCGGCTATCTGGGGCAACCTTGTGTCAAAAGGATACACAAATCTTGTCGGGCGTACGCATTCTGAACTAGACTTACTCGACGGAGAAGCTACCCGACAATTCTTCGACAAAGAAAGGCCCGAATATGTCATTTTGGCTGCCGCATTTGTCGGTGGTATTATGGCCAACAACATCTACCGTGCTGACTTCATTTACAAAAACCTTCAAATTCAGCAAAACGTAATCGGGGAGAGTTTCAGACATGGCGTGAAAAAGCTTCTTTTTTTAGGGAGCACGTGTATCTATCCCAAGAATGCGCCACAGCCTATTCCAGAAAATGCCCTCCTAACCTCGACATTGGAATACACAAACGAGCCATACGCCATTGCGAAAATAGCCGGTTTGAAATTGTGTGAGAGTTTCAACCTGCAATATGGCACAAATTACATTGCGGTCATGCCCACAAACCTGTATGGTCCGAACGACAATTTCGACCTCGAAAAAAGCCATGTTTTACCGGCCATGATCAGGAAAATCCATCTCGCAAAACTCCTGAACGATGGCGATTTCACCTCCATTCGCAAAGACTTTGCCCGTCGGCCATTAGCGGGCATAACCGCTGAATCATCTGATGAAGAAATCACCAGTAGACTGTCAGATTTCGGCATTTCAAGGTCGTCATTGACTCTTTGGGGAACAGGCGAACCATTAAGGGAATTTTTATGGAGCGAGGACATGGCCGACGCTTCGGTCTTTATTCTTGAAAATGTTGACTTTGCCGACATCAAAGGCTCCAATTCAGAAGTAAGGAACTGCCATATCAACATTGGAACAGGAATAGAGCACAGCATATCCGATGTCGCCAACATTATAAAAAACGTTGTTCAATATGAAGGCGACATTAAATGGAATCCGACAAAACCGAATGGCACGATGCGTAAGTTATGCGACGTGAGCAAACTTCATTCATTGGGGTGGCATCACCGCATCGAACTGACTGATGGCATCAGAATGATATATGACTGGTACTTGAACGAATGATAGAAAACATACGATACTATATCTACCTGTTTTTGATTCTGCTTTTGGCTGAAGCTGTTTATTATGCTTTGGCAAAGACTCTTAAAATTGGCGTTGACGCCAACTACAGGTCATCTCACACTGGGTTTCAGTTGACTGGCGGCGGCATTGTTTTTATTATAGCGTTAATAGCTTGTGTCTGTTTTTACCCAAAACTATTTGGGCATCATTCAGTTTTCATCATAGGCGCAATTCTGCTTGCGATTGTGAGTTTTATCGATGACATTCACAATATTTCGCCTTCATTCCGACTAATAGTGCAAATTGCGGTAGTGGGCGCCACATTCCATCAATATCTTTTTAATGGGAATTACGACATTTTCATCCTGATAATGCTCTTTGGGATTGGTTTTGTGAATGCTTTTAATTTCATGGATGGCATAAGTGGCATAACGGGAAGTTATTCCATCGTAGCACTTATTTCATTATATTATTCTTTCTCGCAACACCCAGCGGGAGGCCCGTACTTAACACTGACCATGACTCTGGTCGTCGCTGCTATAGTGTTCTGTATTTTTAACTTTCAACGACGTTCGATGCTGTTTTGTGGCGATGTGGGAGCCATTACGATGGGATTCATGTTAACTTATCTAATGGTTAATCTGATTTTCATCACACACGATCCGACAGCCATCACACTATTCATTGTTTACGGTATCGACACATCGCTGACAATATTGCAACGAATATTCAAGGGTGACGATATTATGCAACCCCACAGGCTTCATCTATATCAAATTCTTGTTAATCAATGGGGATTCTCTCACGCCATGGTTTCGACTATTTATTCAGCCACACAGTTTGCCATTAACTTAGCTTACTTTATGATCCCCACATCCTATCATTGGACGTATCTGATTTCACTGGCGATAATACTTCCCACAATATATTTTGTAGTCAAACGCTCAAAACAAAGCCAACTCGGCGACTAACATTCCTATCGCATCTTTTTATCGTCTGACTTTTTGATTTTGAGCCACTAACAGTGGCTCTTATTTTTCAATCACACTACAGAACAAGTCGAAATAACGCATAGCGACATCAGCGGAACTAAAATGTTTCGACACATAGCCGGCACACTCTTTTCGGTTTAGTTTAACAGCTTCTTTTATAGCCAAAATCGCTTCTTCCAAATTGCCAAAGTCAACGATTCGCCCCACCCTGTCATTAATAAATTCTTTAGTCGCGGTTTTGTCATTAACAACAACTGGCACACCGCACGCCATGGCCTCGAACACAACCATTCCGAATGATTCAAACTCAGACGGATTCACAAATACATCAGCCGACGAATAAATCCTTGTGAGTTCTGACGAATCATATACATAGTTCAAAGCCTTAATACTGCGATATTTATTATGATTAACGCGACCCACAAGCGTGATTTCCCAGTCGGGCCGTGCATAAGCCAACGAATCGAAAAATTTCTGATTCTTTCCCGATTCCCAATTGCGTGCCACGCCAAGTATTTTCACTTTGCCGTCGTTTTTGGGCTTGCCTACTGGATGGAACGTCTCCGTGTCAACTCCATTCGGAATCACTTGACAATTACACGACGACAAGAAAGACGAGGCAAGCGAAGATTTCATATACTCCGACGCAACGACAATGGTAGGCCTTATAAGACCGAATGCCATGTTTTTATCCGCAAAATTTTGCGCCGACTTATTTGCCCACCAACTGCGGGGATAGTAGTCAATGTGATGACATTTTTGGCACCCGTTCTTCCACAAATCACAATCGAAAGGCACAGCGCAATGACCCGTAACAGGCCAAAGGTCATGTACTGACCAAACCACCGGCACTCCAATGCTGCGCAGACCCTCAAACAGCAATTTATAATTAAGGTAGTGGCCATGAAGATTCGACAGGTGCACGATGTCGGGCGAAAACTTCGCAATGTCGCGTAGCAGGGCACGGGTTGACCTGCTTGAAAAAGTGCCTTCCCTGTCGGTCAGTCGGCTTAAAAAAGCATGACCGACTCTGCTTCTGCCCTTTGAAGAATATATTTTATACAGCCCACCTTTCGACTTTACAGCCGACGCAATCGACAGCATTATTTTCGCCGTGGCATTCGACAGGTCTTCCGACGTGTTTATGAAATATACCTTCATCGCTATTTTTTTTCAAAATTATAAAATTAAACCTGAAATTGCAACAATTATGAAGATAGTTCGTTTTTTATTTGTATCTTTGCAGAAATTCAACACATGATGAAAAAAACGATTTTGCCAATCCTTATAATGGTTAATTCGCTGTTATGCTCAGCCGCGGTTGAGTTTAGTGGCGGAAGCCATGCTGTTATCAACGAAAAGCCCGAAGCGTCAACAGGGCTCGACGATATATTCGTCGTGTATTCAGCTAATGGGCTTTCGATGTCCTACACCGCAAGCTCTGACAATGTCGAGTGGTATATGTTCAGTAGCCTTGGAGGAGCATATGCCGAAAAATTGACGGGAGTTACTCGTATGGGCAATAAATACACATTATCGAAATTCGAAGGCGATATGGGTTATTATATCGAAGACAATAACCGACGCTATTATTTTTGGGTTGTCGATTATTCGTCTCACTACCCCCATCTTGGCTCAATAACACCGTCTGCCGAACAGGACTGCGATGTGACGAATATTGTATTCTCTGGCAGTTGCGATCGAATAGCATATTACACCATTAATGGGCAGCCTAAAACCCTTAACCGAGAGATTGTTCTCGCTTACAACACTTTGGAATATGACTCATCATCGATGGTTTACAATCAAATTTCAACCCAAACAAAATTTGAGTACCTCACTGAAAACATTCACACACCTGCCCCATTGACCGACACATCCTTTTCGCTTTCAGCCGACAAATACTTGCGTCAATGGGGTGAAGAAATCACTATCGATTCTCCGATGTTCCAAACCAATGCCATATCGGCACAAACGTCGGCAGAACAGGAAGAGAGTACACACGACAACGAACGCCATGACGACTCTTCGTCGTTGGGAGGCTCGGCTCCGGCCGTTATCAACTTTAAGGCCGTGGTTACCGATGCTGTTGCCTTCAGTGAATGGCAATTTTCCGACGATAACGAGTTTGAAAACATAACATTACGCATGAGCGACCTGGAATTTACACGCACTTTCAACGAACAAGGCACCACATACATTCGTTTCTTCGCTTCAAACGCTGCAGGAACGTGTGATTACTATGGCGACACTTACGAGGTCACGATTGGCGAATCAATTCTCGAGTGTCCGAATGCGTTTTCCCCTGGCGCAACCGAAGGAATTAACGACATTTGGAAAGTAAGCTATAAGTCAATCATCGATTTCGAATGTCATATTTTCAACCGCTGGGGTGTGGAAGTATGCTCGTTTACCGACCCTTCGCAGGGTTGGGATGGCAAATACCGCGGCAAGCTTGTCAAATCGGGCGTTTACTTTTATGTGATTAACGCCAAAGGCTCTGATGGACGTGTTTACAAATTAAAAGGCGACATTAATATTATCAATTATAAACCAATAGGTACAAATTCAGGAGAAACTGACACCGAATAATGAAAAAACTCATGGCTGTTGCCGTAATGGCAATAATATTCTCAAATCTACAAGCCCAATCATTCGCGGCAATCGAATCGCCCAAAATACCTGATAAGGTCAAATTCGCCGATCAAGAGATTTCACTTGCCCGAAATGACATGTATGAACGGTTTGAACGGGAACTGACCTCGCTTATTTATTCCCACGGCTCTACACTTCTCACCGTCAAAAGAGCCAATCGCTATTTCCCCATACTGTCAAAAGTGTTGGAGGACAACAATGTGCCACAAGATTTTTTGTATCTTGCATGCGTGGAATCTCTTTTGGACACTCGAGCTTATTCCTCGGCAAAAGCCGCCGGAATATGGCAGTTCATTCCAGGAACAGCACGGCAATATGGACTTGAAGTTTCCGACTACGTCGATGAACGCTACGACATAGAAAAAGAGGCCGTCGCAGCATGTAAATATTTCAAGAATGCGTATGCGAAATATGGCAATTGGGAGTCTGTGGCTGCTTCATATAATGCCGGAACCGGAAGAATAACGACAGAACTTGAGGCGCAAATGGTGACCACTGCCTACGACCTTCATCTCCCGAAGGAAACGGCACGCTATATTTATCGGATTCTTGCCACAAAAGTCCTATTCGAGAATCTCAAATCGTTTGGTTACAGAATCTCATCTAGTCAATTATATCAGCCCCTCGACTATAATATTATTGAGATTTCATCTTCGGTTGATGATTGGCAGAAGTGGGCTAAAGGCCACGGCATAACATATTCTCAATTGCGCGAATACAACCCATGGATTGTCGCTAAGTCGCTACCTAACAAAACGGGCAAGACGTATCGTGTGAAAATCCCCACGGAAAAAGGACTTTTCCGGCAATCAACAACGCCCGTTTTCGACAAAAGATGGGTAATCGATTAAAGGGGCTTTCAATAAATTCCCTAAAAAGCAGTTAAATGGCAAAGAAGCCCGAAGAATACATCGAAGTTGTCGGCGCAAGAGTCAACAACCTCAAAAACATTGATGTCAAGATTCCCCACAATAAACTCACGGTCATAACCGGACTGAGCGGAAGCGGGAAATCCTCATTGGCGTTCGACACTATTTACGCAGAGGGTCAGCGAAGATATATCGACACATTCTCATCCTACGCACGAAATATGATAGGCTCTTTCAGCCGGCCCGATGTCGATGACATTTCTGGCCTTACGCCTGTCATTTCTATTGAACAGAAGACAACGAACCGGAATCCTCGAAGCACAATTGGAACCACCACAGAAGTCTATGACTATCTGCGACTGCTTTTCTCAAAAGTGGCCATCGCACGCAGTTATGTCAATGGCAAAGAAATGATCAAGTACTCCGAGGAGAAGATTGTGGAACTTATCCTCTCTCAATTCGAAGAAAAAAAAATCTGCCTTTTAGCTCCTATCGTTAAAAACCGAAAAGGTCATTATCGCGAATTGTTCGACCAACTTTTGCGAAAAGGCTATTTAAATGTGCGTGTCGATGGAATACTGCAGGAGATCCGATATGGGATGAAACTCGACCGATACAAAAACCACTCTATCGAACTGGTCGTTGACCGGCTGAAAGTGGCTCAAAAGGATCGGCAACGGCTTGAGGCGTCAGTGGGCAACGCGCTTCGTCAAGGCGACAAACAGTTATCGCTTCTTGATGTTGAGACAGACACTATCCATCATTTCAGCCAAATGCTCATCGACCCCGAATCGGGTTTGTCTTATCGTGACCCTTCGCCCCACTCCTTCTCGTTCAACTCGCCCCAGGGAGCATGCCCGTGTTGTAAAGGACTTGGCGAGGTGAACCTTATCGATAGGGACAAAATTATTCCAAATCCCAAGCTGTCAATTGCCGCGGGAGGGATTGTCCCTTTAGGAAAACGGAAAGAATCATTGATTTTTTGGCAAATCGACGCTATCTGCCGAAAATACGGATGCTCGACATCCGACTCTATTTCATCGCTCCCGGAAGATTGCATAAACGACATCCTCAATGGCACCACCGACCATCTCGTGATTGAAAATGCCACAAAATCGCTGACGAATTATTTTACATCCTATAACGGCATTATCAAATATATTGAAATGCACCAGGACGAAGAGGCTGGTGTGAAAGAGCAACGGTGGTCGCAACAATTCTACTCTCGTGCCGTCTGTCCGGAATGTAATGGTCAACGGCTAAATAAAGAAGCGCTACATTTCTTTATCGGCAATAACAACATCAGCCAACTCGCTTCGCTCGACATTCAGCAACTCTATGAATGGTCCTTGACAATTGAGAAAAGCCTCTCCCCCACACAAAATATTGTCGCTTCGCAAATCCTGAAGGAAATTCGTTCGCGACTTGACTTTATGATTCGTGTCGGTCTTGACTATCTCTCTCTTAACCGTCCGTCGGCCACTCTCTCAGGAGGTGAATCACAGCGAATTAGATTGGCAACACAATTAGGCTCACGTCTCGTTAACGTCACATATATTCTTGACGAACCTTCAATCGGTCTGCATCAGAGGGACAATAACCTCCTAATCGACACTCTTCAAGAGCTAAAGAAGCAACAAAACACGATAATCGTTGTTGAACACGACAAGGACATTATGCTCCGCTCCGACTACATAGTCGATGTCGGGCCTCGTGGAGGCCTATACGGCGGTAATGTTCTCTTCGAGGGCACACCCGACAAGTTGCTTTCCTCCGGCACCCTGACGGCTAAATATCTTAACGACGAGTTGCAAATCGGTGATGTCAACCGCCAAATTCGTCAAGGGAACGGAAAAAGCATCATATTAAAAGGGTGTAGAGGCAACAACCTGAAAAATGTTGACGTGACAATCCCTTTGGGAAAGTTGATATGTGTGACAGGCCCCTCTGGAAGCGGAAAGTCAACACTGATAAACCAAACGCTACAGCCAATTTTAAGCCAAAAGTTTTATCGCTCGCTTCAGGAGCCGCTGAAGTACGACACCATCGAGGGGATTGAAAACATCGACAAAGTCATTACTGTGGATCAATCGCCAATTGGAAAGTCACCACGTTCGAACCCTGCGACTTACACCGACGTTTTCTCCGACATTCGCGCCCTTTTCGTGTCCTTGCCAGAGGCAAAAATTCGAGGATATAAGCCTGGAAGATTTTCATTTAATGTCAGTGGCGGTCGTTGCGAGGCTTGTGGCGGAAACGGCTATCGAACGATTCACATGAATTTCCTTCCTGATGTGCTGGTGACTTGCGAAGTGTGCGGCGGCAAACGGTACAATAGAGAGACTATGGAAGTCAGATTCAAAGGCAAGTCGATTGCCGACATTCTCGATATGTCTATATCCGATGCCGTCAAATTTTTCGCTAATGTGCCACGTATTCTCAAGAAAATCAAGACCCTCGACGATATTGGCCTAGGATACCTCAAACTGGGTCAACCTTCATCGACGTTGTCGGGTGGCGAAAACCAAAGGATAAAACTTGCTGCACAACTCGCAAAAAAAGACACCGGTAAAACTTTGTTCATTCTTGACGAGCCGACCACAGGCCTTCATTTCCACGACATCAACACACTACTTCAAATCCTCAACATACTTGTCGATAAAGGCAACACTGTCATAGTCATTGAGCACAACATCGACTTTATCCGCAATGCCGACCATATAATCGACATGGGACCTCGTGGGGGATTGAACGGTGGATTGATATTAGCCGAAGGCACACCGCGACAAGTGGCAATGTCGTCTTCCCCCACCTCACAATTCCTCTGATTGCCTTTTTTTGGCATAAATGTTGCAATTCATCAGACGTATGTTTATTATTCGTCTAAATTCCGATGTGAGTCAAATTCTTCTTCTTGCCAGAGAAGAGGCCAAAAGGCTTTCATCCCCGGCCATTTGTCCGTTACATCTTATCCTTGCTATTGTTATCAACCAGGGCAAATCTCTTCCCACGTATTTTATCTGCCCCAGTTTTAATGAAAGCAAAGACAAGGTTATATCACTTCTCGAAAATTACATACGCAATAACCAACCAGAAGCTCCCAAAGCCAGCATTAGTTCGCAGGGAACAGCCACAATACTGGCTGAAGATTTGCAGCGACTTTTCTTTCATTGCCAAAAAATCGCGAACGACAATAAAGAATCTCATGTCAATGCGCTTAATCTCATTCCTGAAATTTTGAAATTGAGTAATTACTATGATATTATGAACCAACTTAAGAAATTTGACATCGAGGAAGATTATTTAACCAAAGAAAAATCGGTCATTCCTCAAGTTACAGATGAATATGATGATTTTGACGATGACGATGAAATGTCGGACGACAACCCATTCAAACCGAACAAATCATCAAAATCCACATCTTCAAGCGACACCGACACTCCAATGCTCGACAAATACGGAATTGACATGACAAAAGCCGCTTCCGACGGCAAGCTTGACCCCGTTGTCGGCCGCGAGGTCGAAATTGAGCGCTTGGCGCAAATTCTATGTCGCAGGAAGAAAAACAATCCTGTGTTAATCGGCGACCCTGGTGTAGGAAAGTCAGCCATTGTCGAAGGCCTGGCTCTTCGGATAGTGCAGAAAAAAGTATCGCGAGTGCTATTCGGAAAGAAGCTAATATCGCTCGATATGGCATCAATCGTGGCGGGAACTAAATATCGCGGACAATTCGAAGAGAGAATCAAAGCTCTTCTTAACGAATTATCGCGTAACGACGACATCATCCTATTTATTGACGAGATTCACACTATAGTCGGTGCTGGCAATGCGCAAGGGACAATGGATGCCGCCAACTTGCTCAAACCCGCTCTAGCTCGTGGCGAATTGCAATGTATTGGTGCGACCACACTTGATGAATATCGCAAAAACATCGAAAACGACGCAGCGCTTGAACGCCGATTCCAGAAAGTTCTCGTCAATGCCACAACGCCTGAAGAAACCCTTACGATTCTTCAAAACATCAAGGCAAACTACGAGGAACACCATAATGTCACTTACACCGACGATGCTCTCATCGCTTGCGTGAAGCTGACAGAAAGATACATCAGCGACCGAACATTCCCCGACAAAGCCATCGACGCTATGGACGAGGCCGGTTCGAGGGTTCACATTCGCGACATTCAAGTGCCTGAAAAAATAAAGAATCTCGAAAAAAACATTGAAGATATAAAATCGCTGAAGCTGAAAGCGGCAGCAAATCAGAATTTCGAGCAGGCCGCCTCTTATCGCGATGCCGAGCATCAATTCAAAGCCGAACTTGAAAGGGCAAACAATGAGTGGCAGCAACAAATAAGCGACAACCGTGTAGTTGTCGATGCCGACAAAGTGGCCGAAGTTGTGGCGATGATGACGGGCGTGCCCGTACAGCGAATAGCCACATCAGAGAATAAACGTCTCTCAGAAATGGCCGAAATTCTACGCTCACAAATTATCGGCCAAGATGAAGCCATAAATAAAATAGTAAAGGCTATCCAACGAAATCGGGTCGGACTTAAGGATCCCAACCGCCCTATCGGAACGTTCATGTTCCTCGGACCGACAGGGGTCGGTAAAACCCACATCGCGAAGAAACTCGCCGAGTTCCTTTTCGATTCTGCCGATACACTGATACGCATTGACATGAGCGAATATATGGAAAAATTCTCCGTGTCGCGTCTTGTCGGTGCGCCTCCGGGATATATTGGTTACGAAGAGGGCGGACAGCTAACAGAGAAAGTGCGCCGTCGCCCCTACTCTATCGTCCTTCTTGATGAGATCGAAAAGGCACATCCCGATGTTTTCAACATTCTACTCCAGTTGTTGGACGAAGGACACCTTACCGACAGCCTTGGCCGCAAAGTTGACTTTAAAAACACCATTGTGATTATGACTTCAAACATTGGCTCGCGTCAACTCAAAGAATTTGGCTCAGGTATAGGTTTTACCACCAAATCAGTAGATAACGAATACTCTCATAGCGTCATCATGAAGGCCCTCAACAAGGCATTCTCGCCCGAATTCTTAAACCGTGTTGATGACATTGTCATGTTCGATTCCCTGTCAAAAGAGCATATTTTCAAAATCATCGACATTGAACTGAAGGGATTTCTCAGCAGAGTGGAAGATCTCGGTTATAAACTTAAAATATCAGAAGAAGCCAAAAACTTCATTGCCGAGAAAGGTTACGACCCTCAATATGGCGCACGTCCACTAAAGCGGGCCATTCAAAAATATCTTGAGGACGAACTCGCCGCCGTGATGATAGAAAAGCCTATCAAAGAGGGTGACACCATTGGGATTGATTATGACAAAGAATCAGATAAAATCATTTCGAAAATCATTAAATCGAGAAAATCAAAAAAATAATATAAAACGTAACAATTATGGCAAAAGGTAAAATTGGGGTAACAACCGACAACATTTTCCCCGTAATTAAAAAGTTTCTTTACAGCGACCACGAGATATTTCTTCGCGAGCTCGTTTCAAATGCCGTCGATGCAACTCAAAAGCTTCGCACATTGGCCTCTCATGGCGATTTCAGCGGTGAAGTCAATGATCTTACAGTCAAAATATCCATTGACAAGGACAACAAGACCCTTACCGTTAGCGACTCCGGCATTGGAATGACTGAGGAGGATGTGGATAAATACATAAATCAAATAGCGTTTTCAGGCGCTGAAGAGTTCCTGGCGAAATACAAAGAGGGCAATAATGCAATAATCGGCCATTTCGGGCTAGGTTTCTACTCGGCTTTCATGGTCGCTGACAAAGTGGAAATCCGGACTCTGTCGTACAAAGAGGGAGCAAAGGGCGTTTGCTGGACTTGCGACGGTTCTCCTGAGTTTGAGATGACTGAGACTGACAAAGCAGAAAGAGGCACCGACATCGTCCTCCACATCTCCGACGACGCAAAAGAATTTCTTGAGGAAGACAAAATCTCAGCCCTCCTTAAAAAATATTGTCGCTTCCTGCCGGTAAAAGTGATTTTTGGCAAGAAAAAAGAGTGGAAAGACGGGAAACAGGTCGATACCGATGCCGACAACATCATCAACGACAACGACCCCGCATGGATGAAGTCGCCCTCGTCGCTTAAAGACGAAGATTATCTCAAATTCTACCACGAGCTTTATCCTGCTCAGGATGATCCGTTATTCTGGATTCATCTCAATGTGGATTATCCTTTCAATTTAACCGGCATACTCTATTTCCCGAAAATCAAGAACAATCTTGAGATCACAAAAAATAGGATTCAACTCTATTGTAATCAAGTGTTTGTCACGGATTCCGTCGAAGGCGTGGTTCCCGATTTTATGATGCTTTTACAAGGAGTAATCGACTCTCCCGACATTCCATTAAACGTTTCGCGTTCATATCTCCAAAGCGATGCGTCGGTAAAGAAAATTTCCGGATACATCACAAAGAAAGTGGCCTCTCGGCTTGAGGAAATATTCAAGAACAGCAGAGAAGATTATGAAAGCAAGTGGGACGACATTAAAATCTTTATAGTTTACGGAATGTTGACTGACGAGAAATTCTGTGATTCGGCCTTGAAATTTGCCCTTTTCACCGACACGGAAAAGAAGCATTTCACTTTCGAAGATTACAGAAAACTCATCGAATCGTCACAAACCGACAAAGACGGCAATGTGGTTTATCTTTACGCACAAGATGTGATCAATCAATATTCCTATATCAAAGCCGCTAACGACAAAGGATATAGTGTGTTATTGATGGACGGACAACTCGACAGCCATTTCGTCGGCCTTTTGGAACAGAAGATTGAAAAATCGAGATTCTTGCGTGTTGATAGCGACACAATCGACAATCTTATCCGCAAGGAGGATAAAGCCGCGGTTGATTTGTCGGCAGAAAAGCGCGAAGCCTATACCACCCTATTCTCTTCGTCGTTGCCTAAAATAGACAAAACGGAATTTTATGCTCAACTCGAGGCGTTAAGTGAAAGCGAACCGCCTGTGGTCATTACACAAAATGAATTTATGCGACGAATGAAAGAGATGTCGGCTCTCCAGCCTGGAATGAATTTCTATGGCGATATGCCCGACAGCTACAACCTCGTTGTAAATGTGAACAACCCCATCATCAAACGAGTGTTCGAAGCATGCGACAAAACTATCGGTCAAAAAGTGGCTGAATTTGACAAAACGATTTCGAACAACGATGCCGCCATCAAAAAGCTCCGCGGTGACAAAAAAGACGACGACCTCGACCAATCTGTTAAGGACGAGATTAAGACACTTGAAGATGCCATGCGTCAAGCACGAACCGACAAAGAAGCTGCTTTAGCTGAATACGCAAAAACCGAGCCTCTTATCGGTCAAGTTATTGACCTTGCATTACTGTCGAACGGACTTCTTAAAGGTGAAAGTTTAACTGCATTTATCGACAGATCTATTTCGTTGCTGTAATTTCTACAAATGAAGAAGAAGTTTGTTTGGGAACTCGACAGATTAGACTGTCAAGATTACCAAAACACAAGAAAATTGCCCTTTGTTATTGTGGTTGACAATGTCAGAAGCCTCAATAATATTGGGGCAATTTTTCGCACATCCGACGCTTTTCTTGTGGATAAGATATATTTGTGCGGCATTTCAGCTACGCCCCCATCTCCCGAAATCCATAAAACGGCACTTGGAGCGGAAGATTCCGTCTGTTGGGAGTATTTCGGGTCAACAGTCGATTGTGTTAGGATGTTGAAGGATAGCGGACATGTCATCTGCGCCATCGAACAAGTCCATGGCAGCGTCAACCCGCGTGATTTTATGGTAGAGGAAGGCAAACGATATGCCCTCGTGCTCGGCAACGAAGTTGACGGCGTGCTTCAATCGGTTGTCGATATGGCCGACGTGTCGCTCGAACTGCCACAACACGGCACAAAACATTCGCTAAATGTGTCGGTTTCCGCTGGGCTTCTTATTTGGGAATTTTACAACAAATTGATGCCATTCCGAGGCTGATTATTCCCAAAATTATTGTATATTTGCACATCTTATTGACAGACTTTTATTCACATGGGATTATTTAAATTCTTTTCAAAAGAAAAAAAAGAGACTCTCGACAAGGGACTTGAGCGCACTAAACAGGGAGTTTTCGCTAAATTGGCACGTGCCATTGCTGGAAAGTCGAAAATTGACGAAGACCTACTTGACGAACTCGAAGAGGTTTTCATCACGTCTGATGTTGGTGTTGACACCACCCTTCGCATAATCGACCGCATAAAAGCCCGTGTGGCACGCGACAAATACACGTCAACGGCAGAACTTAACAGTTTGCTATGCGAAGAAATCTCAGATATGCTTGCCGAAAACGACAACGAGTCATCAGCCGAGGACTTCTCTTTACCAGATGGGCATCATCCTCACGTCATTATGGTTGTGGGAGTTAACGGAGTGGGAAAAACCACGACAATAGGAAAATTAGCTTATCAATTCCGTCAAGCTGGCAACAAAGTAATGCTCGGCGCAGCCGACACTTTCCGTGCGGCCGCTGTAGAGCAGCTTGTCATTTGGGGAGAACGTGCCGGTGTGCCAGTTGTGAAACAAGGTCAAGGGTCCGACCCCGCCGCCGTCGCGTTTGACACTCTGAAATCGGCTGTTGCCAACGATGTTGATGTCGTTATTATTGACACAGCCGGTCGGCTTCATAACAAAAAGGGGCTCATGGATGAGCTTTCCCGAATCTGCAACGTGATGCAAAAAGTCGTGCCTGGGGCACCACACGAGGTGCTTTTGGTTCTTGACGGCTCTACAGGTCAGAACGCCTTTGAACAAGCCAAGCAATTCGTTGCGGCAACAAATGTGAACGAACTTGCAATAACTAAACTCGACGGCACGGCAAAAGGCGGCGTTGTAATAGGCATCAGCGACCAATTCAAAATTCCCGTAAAATATATCGGCTTGGGCGAAGGCATGACCGACCTCCAAGTGTTCCACAAGCGCGAATTTGTCGAATCTTTATTTGGCAATGTCGCAGAATAGACATGGCTAGCAAGCGCGTTAATATTATTTCTTTAGGATGCTCAAAGAATTTAGTGGATACCGAGCGCCTATTGAAACGTCTTGAAGATGTGGGTTTTGATGCTGTTTCCGACAAAAAAACTCGCCATGGCGACATCGTAATCGTAAACACCTGCGGCTTCATCGGTGATGCAAAAGAAGAGTCCATCAATACCATTCTGGAATGTGTGGAGGCAAAACGCCGCCGCCAAATCGACAAAATATTCGTTATGGGATGCCTTTCGGAAAGGTATCTCGACGAATTGACGAGTGAAATTGACGAAGTTGATGGTTGGTATGGCAAGTTCAATTGGAACAAAATAATCAGCACATTGTCCGACATCAAGTCAAATACACTTGAATACGACAGGAAGCTCACCACCCCACCCTATTCAGCCTACATAAAAATTGCCGAAGGTTGCAATCGGTTCTGTGCCTTTTGTGCCATCCCGATTATAACAGGTCGATTTAAATCACGTCCAATTGAGGAAATCCTTTCCGAGGTGAAATTGCTTGCCAGCCGCGGTGTGGTCGAATTTAATGTCATTGCACAAGACCTCTCAAGTTATGGAAAAGACATATATGGATGCCTAAAATTGGCCGAGTTGATTGATAAGATGGCCGAAGTGGATGGTGTCAAATGGATTCGCCTTCACTATGCGTACCCTACGGAGTTTCCCTATGATGTGCTCGACGTGATGGCTCGGCGGAAAAACGTCTGTAACTATCTCGACATTGCTCTACAGCACATAAACGACCATGTATTGGCAAATATGAATCGGCATATTACAACATCCGAAACACGTCGTTTAATTGAACGAATCCGCAAGAGCGTTCCGAACATCCATTTACGCACTACTCTTATGGTCGGCTTCCCGGGCGAAGACGAAGCCGCGTTTGATGAACTGCTCGATTTTACTCAAGAAATGCGGTTCGAACGTATGGGCGCTTTCGCTTATTGCGAAGAAGACGGCACTTCGGCTCAAAAAAACTTTATCGACAGCATCCCCGAAGATGTCAAAAGCGCACGCCTCGACAAACTGATGGCTCTTCAGGAAGAAATTTCCATGGAGTTGAACCAACAAAAAGTCGGCTCTATAATAGAAGTGCTTATCGAAGGCAAAGAAGGCGATTACTATGTGGGACGCTCCGAATACGATTCGCCGGAGGTTGACCCCGTGGTTTTGGTAAAGTCTAATTCTCCGCTTAAAAACGGAGTATTCTACCCCATTAAAATCACTTCCGCCATGCCATTTGAACTTTTAGGAGAATTGGCAAACGTGTGATTTGTTTTTGTAATTTAGCAATCAAATAATCCTCCATTATGACGTCAGCTCAATTAACAAAGATTCTTTCTGAAAAATTGAATCGCAGCCAGCAAGATATTGAAAACCTCTTTTCCGCTTTCGCCGAAGTGGTTACCGACGCTTGTTCAAATAGTGACAGTGTGGCAATACCACGCTTCGGGAACATCAACGCCACACTTGTACCGGAATATATCGGAGAGAGTAATGGGAAAAAACTTCTTTTCCCTCCGGCTATCAGTGTGAATTTCGTGGCAAGCACAATATTGTGTAATAAAATCAAGGAAGCCAACTCATGAACGACGTCATTATACTTCCGCAAGTAATTGCCGAGCTGGCGAACAAGGCGAACACATCAACCGCTGTTGCCACTGATTTTGTCCGTGAATTGTTTGCCGTATGCTCCGACTCCTTGCTGAAAGGCGTGTCTGTTTCGCTTACAGGCGTAGGCGAATTTAAGCCCGTAAAAACATCATCCGGTTATGACGTGGTCTTCATCCCCGACAAATCATTCTCCGACACCGTAAACGCGCCATTCTCGCAGTTTGAGCCGGTCGAAATCGATTCAAATTTCGACGCATCGACTCTCGAAGATAGTCATGAAGAGGCAATCGATGAAATTATCGACCTTAATAAGCCCTCGGTAGAATCATCGGATGACACGAACAATGACAATTTCGATGACTTGTTGACAGAATCCGATAAAACCGACGACGGATTTGAATATCCCGATGATATGCCCGCTCCGCCTGCCGTTTTCCCCGGTTTGTCACAAGTGGAAACAGACACAGAACCCGCACCAGAACAGGAACCGGCTCAGGAGCAGACTCTGACTCTGCGACAAGAACAGAATCTACCAACCGATGTCGAAGGCGAAAATGCGCCCGAAAACGCTCCCGACAACAATGACACCGATTCATTAGTTAAAAGCAATCAAGCCTCACAAGCTAGCCCACAACCGCTGCCTCAATTAGTGCCTAACATCACTATTGGCGAAGACCGCGCAATGTCTTCGGATAATGATTATGGCTATGATGAACGCCCGACCAAGCATTTCTCATGGATGTCGTTCTTCTTCGGATTGTTGACTGGCGGACTTGTCGCGTCAGTTCTATTCTTATGGGTGTTTCCGCCCAAAACAGCCATTAACTCCGATAACGAATCAATCGATGTCATTAAGCCCGAATTAGTTGACACCATTGCCATCGCGCCCGACGACACTGTCGCTTCCGCAACAATCGATTCACCGATTGTTGACACAATTACGAGTAGACGTTTCCTTGCCACTATGGCTCGAGAGCACTATGGTGATGCAGCATTCTGGGTGTATATATTCGAGGAGAACAAGGCGAAAGTCGGTCCGGATCCAAACCGCATCAAACCGGGCACATCCGTCGTAATCCCTCCCGCCGAGAAATATGAAATCGACGCTTCCGACCCCTCCAGTGTGGCTCGTGCGAAGGAAAAAGCGCAAGAAATAAAGAAAAAGTGATTTTGTTAATAGAACTAAACTTATTATAGTCAAATTTAACATTTATTCCCTCGCCAAAAGCGTGGGAATTTATTAATTTTGTAATCAGAAAAATCAACAAAATAACATAACTTATAATTATAGTCAAAACAATGAGTGATATAGTAAATATCCGCGAGTTGAACGAGCTTGTAAGCTCAAAAAGCGACTTTATAAATCTTGTCAAAAAAGGCATGGACCAGCGCATAGTCGGTCAGGCGCATTTGGTTGATTCATTGCTTATAGCACTGCTTTCTAATGGGCATATTCTTCTTGAAGGCGTTCCTGGACTGGCAAAAACTTTAGCCATTAAAACGCTGGCCCAAATTATCGACGCGAAATACAGCCGTATCCAATTCACGCCCGATTTGCTGCCTGCCGATGTCGTGGGCACAATGGTTTACAGCGTTCAAAAAGAGCAGTTCCAAGTGAAGAAAGGCCCGATTTTCGCAAACTTTATTCTTGCCGACGAGATTAACCGCGCTCCGGCAAAAGTTCAGAGTGCGCTTCTTGAGGCTATGCAAGAACGCCAAGTGACCATCGGCGACAACACTTTCGCCCTCGATGATCCATTCCTTGTCATGGCCACACAAAACCCAATCGAGCAGGAAGGCACATATCCATTGCCCGAAGCCCAAGTTGACCGTTTCTTAATGAAAGTCATCATTTCATATCCTCGCAAAGAAGAGGAAAAGGTGATTATCCGCCAAAATCTCAGCCGTGAACAATCACCCGTCACTCCCCTGCTTCGTCCTTCCGACATAATCGATGCTCAAAAAGTGGTCGAAAAAATTTACATTGACGAAAAGATTGAACAGTATATCGTCGATATCGTCTTTGCCACGAGATACCCGGCCGACTATGGATTGACCGACCTGAATGGAATAATCTCGTTTGGCTCGTCACCCCGCGCATCAATCAATCTCGCAAAGACAGCGAAAGCATACGCTTTCCTTCGCGGCAGAGGTTACGTAATTCCCGAGGATGTCCGCGCCGTCTGTCACGACGTGATGCGTCATCGTCTCGGTCTGTCGTATGAGGCTGAGGCAAACAACATTACAGCCGACGAAATCATTTCCAACATTCTCGACAAAGTCGAAGTGCCCTAATCACAATATTGTTCATCTTCGATTATGGAAACCCTTGAACTTCTGAAAAAAGTTCGAAAGATTGAGATTAAAACCCGAGGATTGTCGCAGAATATATTCGC
Source organism: uncultured Bacteroidales bacterium (assembly GCA_902795825.1). Classification (GTDB taxonomy): domain Bacteria; phylum Bacteroidota; class Bacteroidia; order Bacteroidales; family Muribaculaceae; genus RUG14106. The sequence goes on along the minus strand of CADBML010000210.1, from coordinate 13,512 downwards.
GGGTGAATATCATTCCGCATTTAAAGGTCGCGGAATGACATTCTCGGAAGTGCGTGAATACCAATACGGCGACGACATCCGCGACATCGACTGGAATGTCACCGCCCGACATAACCGCCCCTATGTCAAAGTCTATGAGGAGGAACGTGAACTGACGGTGATGTTGCTCATCGACGTGTCGGAAAGCCGTGGTTTTGGTGCGGTCGGCTCGGAAAAACGTGAGTACATCGCCGAAGTTGCGGCCACTCTCGCCTTTTCTGCGATTCAAAACAACGACAAAATCGGGGTAATCTTCTTCACTGATAGAACCGAGAAGTTTATCCCGCCGCGCAAAGGCAGAAAACATATTCTCTACATTATCAGAGAAATCCTATATTATACTCCCGAGAATAAGCTGACTGATATTAATTCGCCCCTGATTTTCATAACAGATGCCATAAAAAAACGCTGCACCACTTTCCTCATTTCCGATTACATCGATTCGCACGATTTCTCTCAGTCGTTGACGATAGCAAACAAGAAGCACGATGTTGTGGCAATTCAAGTCTTTGACAAACGCGACGCGGAAATGGAAAACGTGGGCTTCGTGAAATTCCACGATATGGAAACGGGCACCGACAGGTGGATCGACACTTCTTCGCGAAGAGTAAGAAAGGCTTATAGCCGTTGGTGGTATGACAATCAACAACGCCTGAATGCGACGTTCAACCGCTGCGGCGTAGATTCTATTTCAGTGGCAACAGATGAGGATTATGTTAAAGCCCTTCTCGCCCTATTCAGCAGACGTGGCGTAAGATAAACTACTTAACAATGCGACTCTCATTCAAAATACTACTTATATCGTTATTCTGCGCATCCACGTCGGGATATTGTGTGGCAGCAAATGTTGTCGTCAAAGCCTCGATGGATTCCGCTTACATCGTAATGGGCAAAACCACTCCCATGCATATCGAAATTCTTCAAGGCGTTAACGATATGGGATATATGCCCCAAACAAAAAATGACACGCTGACATCGGCGGTAGAAGTTGCGGGCATTACGAAGGCCGACACTATCGATCTTGGAAACGACCGTCGGCAAATTCGTTTTGACCTTATTCTGCAATCATTCGACTCTGGACTTTACACACTTCCTCCGATTCTTTATCTCGTGGGTAAAGATTCTTTTTTCACAGAGGAAATGGCGCTTAAAGTGTTGCCGGTTCCCGTCGATACACTTCAGACTGTTCATGACTACGCCCCTGTAGTTGAGCCTGACACACGGTTTTTTGATTACCTCCCCGATGTCGTCACCGACTATTGGTGGGCTTTTTTGTTTGCTATCCTTCTTGGTCTGCTGGTATATTTCTATTTCAAATATTTCCGCAAGAAAGAGCTTCCTCAAATTTTCAAAAAGAAAGAAGTGCCGCCCTATGAGCTTGCGATTTCCAGCCTCGAAAAATTACGCGCCGAGAATCTCTGTGAGAATGGACGGGAAAAAGAATTCTATACTCGTCTCACTGAAATCTTGCGTATTTATCTCGACGGCCGTTTTGGCATTAATGCCATGGAAATGACCACAACTCAAATAGTCGAAAGCCTCAGCAACAATAACGACACGCGCGACGCTTCGACAACTATGGAATCGGTGCTCCACATCGCCGACTTTGTCAAATTCGCCAAAGTGCGGCCATTGCCCGACGACAATAACAAGGCTTTCGAAAATGCCCTATCGTTTGTTGAAACGACAAAGCCAATTCCTGTCGCAGCCGAGACTGACGACCAACAAAACTCCCCTAAACTACCCTGACAATGGAATTTGTTCACCCATCATATCTTTGGCTGTTACTTCTGATAATCCCATTCACTGCTTTCTATATTTGGAAGATTGTCAAGTCGTACCCATCTTTGTCGCTCTCTACCACGCGTCAATTTGAGCGTGTTCCCCGCTCGTGGAAAGAGTACCTAAATCATGCTCTTTTCCTTCTTCGCATGGCGGCTTTCGCCTGTTTGGTGGTAGTGATTGCACGCCCCCAAACCACCGACCATTGGTCGACTCAACGCACCGAGGGAACCGACATCATCATTTCGCTCGACATATCCACAAGTATGCTTTCGCAGGACTTCAAGCCCAACCGCTTTGAAGCGGCAAAGAATGTGGCCACGCAGTTTGCCCTCTCCCGTGAATACGACAACATCGGTGTAGTCATATTCGCAGGCGAGAGTTTCACTGCTGTGCCTATGACAGTTAATCATGCGGCGGTCGCTAACTACATTAAGGACATTAAAATCGGAATGATTGAGGACGGCACTGCCATTGGCGACGGTCTTGCCACAGCCATCAACCGCATCCGTGATGGAAAGGCCAAGTCGAAAAGCATCATCCTGCTGACCGACGGATCTAACAACACCGGCATTGTCGCGCCCAACACTGCGGCCGAAATCGCCAAAAATCTCGGCATAAAGGTTTACACCGTCGGTGTCGGACGTAACGGTATGGCTCCGTCTCCGTCGATTGATATTTTTGGCCGCCTTGTTTACACCAATCAACCAGTTGTCATCGATGAAGAGTCGCTCAAAAAAATCGCATCGACAACTGGGGGAAAATACTTCCGCGCCACAAGCAATTCCGTATTAAAGGAGATTTTCTCCGAAATCGACAAACTCGAAAAGACTGAGATGGATGTCAAGAACTTCTCCCACGCCCAAGATGATTACGAGAAATGGGCTTGGGCCGCTCTTGCGTTTCTTCTCCTTGAAATATTCATCCGAAAAATAATTCTACGTCGTCTTCCGTAACGCGCCACTTACAAATGTTCAGTTTCGCTCATCCCAACGTCCTATATCTTCTCCTTCTTATTCCATTCATAATTGGAGTCCATTTCATCGTGCGCCATGCGCGCAATCGACGACTTAAAAAATTCGGCAAGTCACTCAACACCGAATCGCTCATGCCCGAAGTTTCGGCCTACAAGCATGGGGTAAAACTCACCATCGAAATGCTTGCTCTTGCTTTTATCATAATTGCACTAGCGCGTCCACGTGCCGGAGCCAAAGAAGAGGTAACAAACGTTCAGGGCATTGAGGCTGTTATCGCGATTGACGTGTCAAACTCCATGTTGGCTTCATATAACGACGACCCACGAGGAATCAGCCGTCTCGACCGAGCAAAACAGATTCTTGAGAAAATAATCGACAAGATGCGTAACGACAAAGTGGGTCTTGTCGTCTTCGCCGGTGAAGCATATACTCAAATGCCTATCACTACCGATTTCAGTTCGGCAAAGATGTTTCTCAACAGCATATCGACAGAGATGGTGCCGACTCAAGGCACCGCTATTGGAGCCGCTATTGGAATGTCGATGAAATCTTTTTCTCCCGATGAGACGGTTCAGAAAGCGATTATCATCCTGACTGACTGTGAGGATTTTGGCGACAATGCCCTCGAAATGGCAAAAGAGGCCCATAAGAATGGCATACAAATCGATGTCGTTGGGCTTGGTACAACCAAAGGCAATATGATTCCGCTCGACCGCACTAACCAAAGCTTCTTCGTCGATGAAAAAGGCGTGCCTGTTGTCACCCGCCTTAATGAGGATCTCGCCCGTTCGTTGGCCGACGAATGTGGTGGCCTTTATCTGTCGGGTGAAAGTTCTTCGGTCGTGTCTGACTTGAACAACCACCTGAAAAAACTTGCCACATCTGATTTTGAAAAAGTGGTTTTCTCGCAAAGCGCCGAACAGTTCCCGATATTCGCGTTCTTAGCCATTGTATTCCTCCTTATCGACCTTTTCATTCTCGACAAAAAGAACTCTTGGCTCGATAAAATAAATTTCTTCACTAAAGAAAAGAAAGGGGCATCAAAATGAAACGGTTATTCTTTCTTATTGCAATAATGGCTCTCGCCGCCATCTCTTCTTTTGCACAAGAATCGACAAAAAAAGAGCGGAATTTTATCCGACACGGTAATTCGCTTTATAATTCAAAGCATTATGCCGACGCTGAGATACAATATCGAAAAGCCTTAGAGGAAAATCCCGCATCGGAAGTGGGTCTGTTTAATCTCGCTTCGTCGCTCCTTCGCCAGTCTGGAGCCGCCGACCCGAATAAAGGGAACAACCCTGTCGATGAAGCGAAACGAATCATGACAAATTTATCGCAGGGTGCCCAAAATCCTCAAGTAAAAGAATTGTCATTCTATAATCTTGGGAATCTCGCATTCAACGCTCAAGACTATCAGCAGAGCATCGAGCTTTATAAGAACGCATTGCGTGTCAATCCCGACAATGATAAAACGCGCCAAAACTTGCGCCTCGCTCAGCTTCGTTTGAAAGAACAACAACAAGACAAAGACAAGGACAAAAACAAGGATAAGGATAATAAGGACCAACAAGACAACAAGGACAAGAACAAAGACAATAAGGACCAAAATAAGGATAAAAAAGACGAGCAGAAGCAGGACCAAGAGCAAAACCAGCCTCAGGAAAAAAAGGATGACGACAAACAACGTCAGCAGCAGAATCAGAACGGCATTTCCGAGCAAAATGCCGAACAGATTCTAAAGGCCCTTGACAACCAAGAGAATGCGACTCGCCAGCGCGTCAATGCTCAGATGAAAAAAGCTGAACAATCGTCACGCAGCAGGTCAAGGCACAAATGGTAAATTCTGCATTATCGTTTCCTCAATTCTCTTTTACCCCCACCCCCAAGATAAAGAATAAGATGAAAATAGGAGTCAAATTTTTATTCGCCACCATTTTATCATTGCTGATGCTGTCGCCTTTGAATGTCACGGCACAGGTCTCGGTGCAAGTAAAGGCTCCATCAAGTGTGATGGAGGGCAATAAATTCACTCTTACATTCAGCGTGAAAAACGGCGAATGTAAAGATGTCAACGCGCCAGAATTGACCGGCTGCACGCTCTTGTTCGGGCCCTCGGTATCGCAAATGCACAGCTACTCTTATGTCAATGGCCAATCCACTTCGGTTTCGATGAACGATTACTCGTTCACTTACAAGGCAAATAAAGCAGGCAAGGTCAATGTCCCGCCTGTGACTTTTGTGATTGGCGGAAAATCTTACACATCAAAAGCGACATCATTCACAATTCATCCGGGCAACGGCAAATCGGCAAACACTTCTCCCTCTAAAGGCAACATCAACACCTTCGACGATGAGGTGTCTTCCCTGTCTGCCGACAAACCGGTGACCGGAAGCGATGTTTTCGTCAGGATAATAATGTCGAAAAACACTTGCTATGAACAGGAGGCGATTGTCTGCACAATCAAGCTGTTCACCAAATATGGCATACAGTCGTTCATGGCAACTCAACAACCGGCATTCGACGGATTCCTCGTTGAGGAGCTTGAAGTTCCACAAGGCTCTATGCAGGAGCAGGTGAATGGCCGCAATTATTACACGGCCGTGTTAAAACGATGCATCCTATACCCTCAAAAATCAGGCAAATTAACCATCACTTCGGGCAAATATGATTTGACGGTTGAGCAATTGGAGGAATACTCAATAGGTCCGTTCCGCGACGTCCGACCGGTGCCTAAGGAGATGAAAATCAACTCAAACACTGGTTCCTTAAACGTTATGCCCCTGCCCCAGCCTCAACCTGATGGTTTCAATGGAGCAGTCGGTCATTTCACCGTTGAAGCCCACTTGTCGGACGACGTGCTCCGCACAAATGAGACATCCTCGCTCATTTTCACCGTTAAAGGGACTGGCAATATCAAGTACCTCAAAGAGCCGAAGGTGAATTTCCCCGAGTCGTTCGACCTTTATACTCCCAAAACCGATGTGAACGCTTCGTCAACAGGCGACGATATGACGGGTACGATATCCCACGAATTCACATTCGCCCCTCAGCAGATTGGCAAGTTTGTGATTCCATCTATTCCTTTTGTTTATTTCGACCCGACGAGCAAATCTTACGTCACATTAACCACAACACCAATTAATGCTAACGTTGCCAAAGGTGCGGGAGGAGCGTCAGCTGAGTCTGTTGAGAAGAAGAACACGGATATTCTTCATATAAAAACCGACAATCATTCTGTCAGCCGTAATCACACCCTCTTAGTCGAAAGACCTTGGTTTTGGATGATATATATCGTATTCGCTTTAGGTTTGCTGGCGGCAGTCGTGCTTTCCCGCAAGTCGGCAATCCGCAATGCCGATGTGACTAAGATGAAAATGTCAAAGGCGAATAAGGTGGCTCGTAAACGGCTGAAGGAGGCTCGGACACTTATGCAATCCCATAAATTCGACAAATTCTATGAAGAATTGCTCCGTGCCGTTTGGGGTTATCTCAGCGACAAAATGGCTATGCCCGTGTCCGACCTCACTCGCGACAACGTGTCGGCAAGGCTGACCGACATCGGTGCCGACATCGACACTATCAATAACGTGATTTATGTACTCGATGAATGTGAAATGTCGCGCTACACTCCGTCAAATTCCGACTCTAAAGTCGAAGATCTCTATAACAAGGCTGCCCAAGCCATCAATAATCTTGAAACGATAAAGCGCAAAGAAAAATGAAATATCTATATTTAACAATCGCTTTAACTTTAAGCTGTTTATTTGCTAAAGCCGAATCGGTTAAGTTTATTATGGCTGATTCCGCTTACAATGCCGACAACTTTGCTCAAGCCATCGCCCTTTATGAGGACGTTATCGCTTCGGAAGGCACGTCGCCAAACGTATATTTCAATTTGGGCAACGCATATTATCGCGTCGGAAAAAATGGGAAAGCCCTCGTAAACTACGAACGCGCTCTTCGTCTTGACCCCACCGACAACGACATCAAGGCGAACATTGAATTTGTCACTGGTCGTCTTCAGGACAAGTCGGCTCAAAACAACAGTTATTTTTCAAATGCGCTGTCGAAGTTCATTGGTGGCAAATCATCCGACACTTGGGCCGTCATTTCCCTCGCAGCCTTCATTCTGCTCGTGGTTGGCCTTGCCGCCTATTTTTTTTCAGAATCGGTAGCAGTCAGAAAGGCCGGTTTTTTCGCGTCGATATTTTTGTTCATCATTTCCCTATTGATGGGCTACTTTGCCATAAAAGCAAAAACAATGGCGAAATCACGATCAGAGGCAATTGTAGTCGTGCCTGCGGCTGTGATGTCAACATCTCCCCGCGAGCCTAAAAGCAAGCGCGAAGAGGCCATGACAATCCACGACGGATGCAAACTTCGGATAATTGACTCGCTAAAAGTCAGCACCGACTCCGTCACCGTTCTCTGGTTCAACGCCGCTACCGACGACGACAATCGCGCGTGGATTAAAGCATCCGACGTTGAAGTAATCTAAATTCGACTATTTTTCACCTTTTAAGACAAAAAATTTTGGCATTATAAAAATTCTGTGTAAATTTATGCCAAAATTCACCTCGTAATAATTTTCTAATCCATAACATCATGACTAAAACAATCACTTTCAATGATCTGCGTCGCATCAAAGACAGTTTGCCCGATGGTTCAATCCATCGTATTGCCGACAAATTGAATTTAACTGACCAAACCGTCCGAAATTATTTCGGTGGCTCAAACTATTCATTGGGGCAAAACTGTGGCATGCACATTGAACCCGGGCCAAACGGAGGAATCGTAGTGCTTGACGATACGACCATCTACGACATGGCGATTGAAATTTTGGAGGAACAGGGCAGCAAATAACTGATTCTATCATTCCGACAAATTCCAAAGCGGCGTCTGTTTTCACATGGCGCCGTTTTATTTTTTTGAGGATATGTCGCGAACCACGAGAGAGGCTATGGCAAGACCGAACGCAGCTGTAACTAACACACAGCTCCCATTATCGCGCATACGGCGGCTTCCCGCTATGTCGTCGGCCGATGTTTCGCTCGATGTCGGTGTGCTTATGGGCGGTTCTTTGCTATATACACATTCAAAACGTTTTTGCGGAAAGCGCCCGTCGCGTTTGAATCGCCGTCGAAGAGTAGCGGCAAGCCGACATCCGCTGACCTTCCAAAATTCGGCATGACCGACCATCATGGGGTCAACGCGAAGAGCCGCCCCCATTGAAGATATTAATGTGGCTTGCGTAGAAGTCGCCGTTATGATAAGTTCTGCCTTGTGTTTTAGCGAATCGATGGCATCAATTATATAGTCATATTCTTCGAGCCGGAAAGATTCGGCCGATTCAGCCGTAAAGGCTTCGCATATACCCACAATCTCGGCCGCGGGATTAATGTCATAAAGTATCTCTTTCAAAGCCTCAACCTTTGAGCGTCCAATTGTCGAAACCGAAGCCACTCGCTGGCGATTTATATTGGAGGGGGCGACTACGTCAGGGTCAACAATGGTAAGCCGTTTAAGGCCTGAACGGATCAATGCTTCCGCAGCCCAACTCCCGACACCGCCGCAACCAAACAAAATCACCCTTGCCTCAGCAAGCCTACGCATTGTCGGTTCGCCAAGAATCATCTCTGTGCGATGGAAGAAAGCGTTGTCGTCAACATCATTCATATTGCGAAATTACAAAAAAATTGCCACATTTTTTGTTTTTGACAAAACTGATTGCTAATTTTGAATGATGAAAATAAAAATAATAGCAATACATCATTATTTTTGCTCATGAAATACGTAGGAGCCCATGTGGCGGCAAGCCCTGGAGTGGCACAGGCGCCTGTCAATGCCAAAGAAATTAATGCGAAAGCATTCGCCCTTTTCACGCGAAATCCTTCGCGATGGGTCAGCAAGCCGCTGACCGAATCCGACATATCGACGTTCAAGGCGAGATGTGACGAGTACGGATTTTCTCCCGCCCAGATTCTTGCCCACGACGGTTACTTGATAAATCTCGGCCAACCCGACGACTATAAGCTCGAGCAATCGCGCGAGGCATTCCTCGACGAGTTTCGCCGTTGCGAGCAATTAGGCATTTCGTTGTTGAATTTCCATCCCGGAAGCCATCTTAACGCCATTCCTATAGATGACTGCCTCGATCGCATTGCCGATTCCATCAATATCACTCTCGAAATGACCGAAGGCGTCACCGCCGTCATTGAGAACACTGCCGGACAGGGGTCGAATCTTGGGCACCGCTTCGAACAAATCGCACACATAATCGATCGTGTTGACGACAAATCGCGTGTTGGAGTTTGCATCGACACCTGCCATGCTTTCGCCGCAGGCTACGACCTGTCCACCCCTGAGGGATATGAAGCAACGTGGCGTGAATTCGACGAAATTATCGGCATGAAATATCTTGCCGGAATGCACCTTAACGACACAAAGAAGGGTTTGGCATCCCATGTCGATCGACATGAATCGTTGGGCAATGGTGTCCTTGGCGCGGATTGTTTCAGAATGATTATGAACGACCCTCGAATTGACAACATTCCTTTAATCCTCGAAACAATCAATCCCGACATTTGGGCCGAAGAAATCGAATGGCTATATTCAATCGAAAACAAATAACAACCAAAACATATTCAAGAAATGAATAACGATGCAACCTTAATGAAAACCAAGCCGAACCTTAGTTTCTGGCAACTTTGGAACATTAGTTTCGGTTTTTTTGGTGTTCAAATCGCTTATGCGCTTCAAAGCGCCAACTGTTCACGTATTTTCGCCACACTCGGCGCCGACCCCCACACCCTGAGTTATTTCTGGATTCTCCCGCCTCTGATGGGAATGGTAGTGCAGCCTATTGTAGGACTCCTTTCCGATAAGACCTGGACCCGATTTGGCCGACGAATCCCCTATTTGTTTGTGGGTGCCGCTATCGCCGTGGCTGTGATGTGTCTTTTGCCTAATGCGGGCAATCTCGAGTTCACAATCATGTCGGCAATGACTTTCGGACTTATCTCGCTCATGTTCCTCGACACGAGCATCAATATGGCCATGCAGCCTTTCAAGATGATGGTGGGCGACATGGTTAACGAACAGCAGAAAGCCAAAGCCTATTCGCTCCAAAGTTTCCTCTGCAATGCGGGTTCGCTTGCCGGATACGTATTCCCGTATCTGTTCACAGCTATAGGCATCGCAAGTGTGGCCGCGCCTGGCATCATACCCGATTCGGTGAAATGGTCGTTCTATGTGGGAGCCATTATTCTCATCCTTTGCGTGTTCTACACCACGTTAAAGGTGAGGGAATACAATCCAGCTCAGATGAGGGCATTCCAAGAAGCCGCTCAACGCGAAGCTGCCGCCGCTTCTGGCAAATCTGCCGACTCGGCTTCGCCCGCCAAATTTGACAATAAATATGCCATTAAAGTGTTCTTCCAAGTGGGACTCGTGCAGTTTTTCTGCTGGGCTGCTTTCATGTATATGTGGACATACACCAACGGCTCTATTGCCGAAACCGCCTTTGGCGTTGATATGAGCGACCCTCATCATGCATCGACGGCCGAATACCAAGCCGCAGGCGACTGGGTGGGAATCCTGTTTGCCGTTCAAGCCATCGGCAGTGTGCTTTGGGCATTGGTGCTCCCCTATTTCAAGAATCTTAAGGTGGGTTATTCTTTGTCGCTTCTAATCGGTGGCGTTGGATTTGCCATGGTGCCTTTCATCTCCAATCAATATCTCCTCTTCGTGCCTTACTTCCTCATTGGGTTTGCTTGGGCAGCCATGCTTGCCATGCCATTCACGCTTGTCACCAATGCGCTCGAAGGCAGTTCGAAAATGGGCACTTATCTCGGTCTGTTTAACTGCACTATCTGTCTGCCGCAGATTATCGCCGCCGCGCTCGGAGGCGTGATTCTTTCCGCTCTCGGTAGCTCTCAAGGCAATATGCTCATCTTGGCAGGAGTGCTTCTTGCCATTGGTGCCGCCTGTGTGTTTGTGATTTCCGAACGTCGCAAATCGAAAGCATAAATTATTATGAATAGTTTTTATGGCATTTCTATCGCCGCACTGCTCTCACTAACGGCTTGCGCCCACAATAACGCCAACGACAAGCCTGCCGCCATTGTACGCGACAGCGCTGAAGTTGATGCCGTCATTCCCTCATCAGAGCCGGAAATTGAAGCGGTGAACGTGTTCAAGCCAAAAATACAAAAAATCAATAAGGAGCTATATTATAAGGCGTCGTGCAAACAAGTCGTTTACGCTACAGCTAAATATGACTTCGATTGGCCCGTCGAAGCCCCAGGCTTCGACATCGCGCCACTTCAACGCGATCTCATCGCATTGCTTGGCGGACGCCAGGGCACAGGCATCCAGTCCCTTATCAACACGTGTGGCTACGACTTTTTTTGCAGCTGTGGCGGCGACGAATTGACTTGGACAAAGGTAGAAACCCGTGGCGAGACATTAGAACCCGCCGAAGAAGGCGACCGTTTCTTCTGGGGTGAACCGGAGCATAAAATGGATATTGAATTCCTTGGGGTTGATGCCGAACGCCATTTAGCCCGTTTTGCCGTATCGTTATATGCCTATACTGGTAGCGGCGTCGGTGCCGGCATCCTTTATTTCAACCAGATTGCTTACTATCTTTACGACGAACAGCGCATGATGACCGTTTTCGACGTGGTCACACCTCAAGCCAAAAAGAGCTTACTTCGCCGTCTGAATTCCAGTCCCATCAATATCGACGATTATGGATGTCTGAACGGTACCCCAATAGAAGAATTGCCCGACAATTTCTTCATTGAAAAGGGCGTGCTTTATTTCACCTTCCCAAAATACGAAATTGCCTGTGGCGCTGACGGCAACGTCACATTAGGGGTCCGGCTTTCATCACTAAAGGAGTATCTCACCCCGCTTGGAGAGACGTTCCTCTCGTCTCAATAGTTCGCAATTCTCACCATTAGCCCTTATAACAAAAAAAGACAGCATTCGTGCTGTCTTTTTTTGTCAGCACAACGATGCCGTGACATTCGCCAATATCTTCGCAAGCCGAATGAACTGTTCCGTCGTGTGCGTGACGAACACGGTCAGCTCCACCTGTCGAAGCGGGCGGCGGCTTACCACCCTGGGCAGGGCGTTTACCGGTCATCATACAAGAACGCCCGCCGCTTGACCGCAACCGAAACGAATATGGCTTACGAAACTTCCGATTACGAGCGTTGGCAACAGTTGGATTTCGTTGTCGGTATCGAAGTCAAGTTAAGCGGCAACCACACGTGCCTCGGCGGTGACGGAAAGCCCCACGAATTTACCGACATCTGCGACGAGCTGGCGGGAAAATACCCGAAGACGTTCAAGTTTACAGGGTGGCATCCGCAATGCCGTTGCATCGCCATTTCAATCCTCAAAACACAGGAGGAAATGGACGCTGAAACGCAGAAAATTCTCAACGGCGAGCCGATTGACGGTGGCAGCGTGAACACGGTTGATGACGTGCCACAGGCGTTCAAGGATTGGTGCGCCGCCAATGCCGACCGCATCGACCGTGCCGCCGAACGTGGCACGTTGCCTTATTTTTTGCGGGATAATCAAGGAATGCTTGATGGCGTTTATTTAGATAGGGCAATAAAAGATGTCATGGTGCAAGCGAAAAATGCGGTAAATGAGATTCAAGGGTTGGCTGAAAGGATCGCAGAGAAATATGGGGCATCCGTGACGCCGGTAAACTTCAAAAGTTTTGATTCAACAAAAAGAAAAGTGTTTAAGGAACGAGAAAAAACACCGTTGTTCTCGCCTGGTAAGCTGAAAGATATGGTTAGAACAACCATTATCGCAAATGATGATGACATTAAAAATATTTACGATGAGTAAAGTACAGTGAAAGGATTTATCAGACACAAGCCTCAAAAAACGGAATTAGGATATACGGGCAACATAATCAACATAGAGGCACAAAATGGCCTCACTGGAGAGATACAGGTAAATACCGCAAATATGATTTATGCGAAAGAAATACCCGAAGTCGCAAAAAAAAATATTGGGCGAAGGCTTATGGAATAAGATACAAAAAGAAAGTAGGCTACCCGGAGGATTAGGCCACAAATATTATAAGGAATACCGAGTACTTGACCCCAATAGCCTTAGGGCAAAGGAGATTATGAGATTGTCAAGGGAATACTACAAGCATTTTACTACCTGAGTTTTCTTTTTTCTCCAGTTGTTGGCGACCAATCCCAAGTATATCCGAACCCGTCATACTCTTGCTTCGTTATCGGTTTAAGCTCATTAAAGATACCGAAAGTGGGTATTCCCCAAGTCTCTTCATGGTCTCTTGGCATAGGACCACCTTCGTCAAGGCTGTCAATGTATTTAATAAATCTCTGTCCGTTATCATCTTCGCGGATAACGGCATCCGCTTCATAATTGGCAAAGTATTTCATAATTCGATTGAGTAAAAATAAAAAATGCTCCTTGGTCAGCCACTCGCATCCCACCGCCTTGTTTCATGCGCCATTTCTTCAAGAAAAAGCCTTGTCCGCTGTAGGAGCATTTGCAAAGTTAATAAAAAAATACAAATAAAAATAACAGGGCGGTCAAAATTTACCCCGCCCTGTCGGTAAGTGTCGTTAGCGTTTGCCTTTGTTGATGTCGGCGATTAGCTTGCGGTTGAGGGTCTGCATTGCGTCGTAGAGGCGGCGGTAGTCGGCT
>CADBML010000209.1 GCA_902795825.1 uncultured Bacteroidales bacterium | reverse complement strand
TTGCGTTGCCAACGCAACAAAAACAGAAAGCAAGAAACAAAAATTAAAATTTTAAATATATGGAAGTAATACAAAGTTTTACAATCGACCACACGCATCTCAAGCCGGGCATCTATGTGTCGCGTCAAGACAAAGGTTTCACCACTTTCGACCTTCGAATCACCGAGCCTAACAAGGAGCCGGCCGTAGCACCTGCCGCCATGCACAGCATGGAGCACTTGATGGCAACATGGTTCCGCAATTCACGTGTTAAGGACGACGTGGTCTATGTGGGTCCTATGGGCTGTCTGACAGGAATGTATGTCGTGATGACCGGCAATTACTCGACAGAGGACATGCGGGTACTCACCCTCGAATGTCTCGAATGGATGCTAACCCAGACGGAAGTGCCCGCCACCCGCCCCGAGGCCTGTGGCAACTATCTGCTCCACGACCTGCCGATGTGCCACTGGGAAGCCCGACGCTACATCGAGCGTCTGAAAACCGATTTCCACTGCGAATACGTCAAACTCCGGATAACGCTCGACGACGGCAAGGTTTTCGCCGACGCATAGACGTTCTGGCAGTAACGGAAGAAAAAAAGCGGCTTGCGCCGCTTTTTTTTTGGAAGATATGTTTTGCCGGCAACACTGTGCCGGTGGGAGGATTTCGTCGTTGACGACCCACGCCTGTGTCGGGCGTCAGTCGATTTCCTCATCAGCTTCGTAACCGCCCATTTCGCGGAGCGCGTTCTTGAGCATCACATACTGCTGGAAGAGGTGGTTGACGGGAACTTCATTTACTGTATAGTCGTGCATCGGGCTCTTGAGGAAGAACGAGAGGAAGCGCTGCGTGCCGTAGCGTCCGGCGCGTGCTGCGAGGTCGCTCAAGAGAACGAGGTCGAGGCAGAGAGGAGCGGCGAGGATAGAGTCGCGGCAGAGGAAGTTGATCTTAATCTGCATCGGATAGCCCATCCAGCCGAAGATGTCGATATTGTCCCAGCCTTCTTTGTTGTCGTTGCGCGGGGGATAGTAGTTGATGCGTACTTTGTGGTAGTATTGGTCGTCGATGTCGTTGCCGTGTCCGTAGAGATCAGGTTGTTTCTCCGGAACGAGGATCGACTCGAGTGTGGAAAGTTTCGATACCTCTTTAGTGCGGAAGTTGGCAGGTTCGTCAAGCACAAGGCCGTCGCGGTTGCCGAGGATGTTGGTTGAGAACCAACCGGCAAGACCGAGGCAGCGAGTGCCTATGATGGGAGCAAAACCAGATTTGACGAGAGTTTGTCCAGTCTTGAAGTCCTTACCTGCGATAGGCATTTTGGTTTGCTCGGCGAGTTCCCACATTGCGGGGATATCGACGGTGGTGTTGGGAGCGCCCATGATGAAAGGAGCACCTTCTTTGAGGGCAGCGTAAGCGTAGCACATCGAGGGGGCGATGTTGTCCTTGTCGTCGGCTTTCATAGCGGCTTCAAGGTCGGCCAATTTGTAGTGTACTTTCTCGTTGACGGGAACGTAAACCTCGGTGGAAGCGGCCCAGAGAACCACTATGCGGTCGACACCCTTTTCAGCCTTGAAGCTGCGGATGTCTTCGCGGATTTGTTCCATCATGTCCCAGCGGTTGGCGCATTGCTTCACGTTGTCGCCCTCGAGGCGTTTTGCGTAGTTTTTGTCGAAAGCAGCCTTCATGGGCTTAATGGCTTCAAGCTCATCCTTCACGGGGAGAATGTCCTTCTCTTTGAGCACTTCGCAGTTGATTGCCGATTCGAAAGCGTTCTGGGGATAAACGTCCCATGCTCCGAAAACGATGTCGTTAAGGTTGGCAATCGAAACGATTTCGTTATATTTAAGATACTTTTTATCAGCGCCGCGACCAACACGGATTTTGTCGTATTGCGTCATCGAACCTATGGGTTTTGCCAATCCTTTACGGACCATCAAAACGCCAGTCATGAATGTGGAGCTGACTGCTCCGAGACCTACAACAAGAACGCCAAGTTTACCTTCGGCTTTCTTTACGTTTGTTTCCTTCATAATTTAATTTAAAATTTAACTTATGTTTATTAATTATTGTCAATGTTTGCGCTTTTTAGGAAAAAAAGCGTGTAAAAGTACAAGTATTTTTTCACGCAGAAAAATTTTGGGGCGTAAAAATGCAGGAGCTTTTGTGAAATATTATTAACAAGTAGTGGTTATTCTTAAATATTGTGAAAATATGCGATTTTTACGCCTTTTTAGTTAAAAAGTTAAAATGACGCAGTGAGCACTTCCGACAGCTTTTTTATCGTGCCGGCGCGGGTGACGGCATCCTCCTTGTCGGTCCACCCTTTGCCTTTTAACCAAAGGGTTTTGCATCCTATAGATTCGGCGGGAAGGATGTCCTTTGCAAGGCTGTCTCCTACGACGAGCACATCTTCAGGCTTCAAGCCGAGGGCTTCTACGCCGAGGCGGAAAATTTGCGGGTCAGGTTTGCGCACCCCCACCACGGCCGATTCAATGATTTTCGGAAAATAGCGCAAGAGGTCGAAATCAGCGAGTACCGCCTCGACATTGCCGTAGAAATTCGAAACGAGCGCCATCGGCTTGCGTTGGGCTATCCATTCGATAGTGGCGCGCGCCTCTTCCACGCATTGGCGGGCATGGTCGTAGCAGTAAAGAGCGATTTGTTCGGCAAGGGCATCGACATCGACGTCGGCAAGCACATGGTTTTCGACGAGGAATCGCAACTCAATCTGCATTTTGCGGAAGAGGAGGTCGTAGAAATTGTGGTGCGGCAGGATATGGCGCACTCGCGCCAGCTCGCGTTCGGCATAGACATAAGCTTCGCGGAAGTCGTCTTTATCGACGGCGACTTCAGCGTGGGCATAGCCGTCGTATATTATTTCGCTCCAATGGACACCACGGCTGTCGATTGTGCCGCCGTAGTCGAAAATCACGCCCTTTACGTCGTCAATAGTTGCCATCTTCAATCTGTTTGGCGAACTTGCCGCAGAACGACTCGTGGCGGCAAATCATATATACGAGCATGATATTGAGCACGGTGAATTCGAATGCGAAGTAGAGCCACGGCATTCGGAGGAAAAGGCTGACGAAAAGCGCGATGATGCGAGTGTTGAACGAAAGCATATTAGTGTATTTCATCAGCGGGAGACTCTTCGCACGGAAATCATCGCGGAACTGCTGCGGTGCGGGTGCGTCGCCCCAGCGGCGCTGGAGAGCGGCGCGGAGGAGTTGCATTTTTGGGGTAAGACGTTCCTGTCCACGAGTGTAGTTGAGGTAGAAAGCCGTGACGAGTTTCGGGAAGAAATTGCTCTTCCACGAGAGCGAATCGAATTTTTCGGCCACTTTCGACGACGAGTCGAGCTCGCTGCCGTCCTTCCCTTTGAGGAAGAAGAGGTGGAAATTACGGTAGTAGTCGGCCATCGCCGCCTGCTGGGCATGGCAAAAACCGGTGACCGTGGCGAAAGTCCACACTGCCCACTGGTGGCGCATGCAGAAGTCGCCCAACAGCGGGTCGTCGGGCGTTATGACGAGGCGGAAGCAGATGGCAAAATAGATTGTGACGAACCATAGGTCGCCGGCCATACCGTCGAGGATGCGCCCGATGCGCGAATATTGCTTAGTCATTCGAGCGAGCTGACCGTCGGCGCTGTCGAACGAGTTAGCCCAAACGAGGAGCAGCATCCCCACCACGTTAATCCACATCTGAGGATAGTAGAAACAGACGCCTGCGGCGACGCCGAGGAAAATCGACGCGACGGTGATGGCATTGGGCGTGACACCGAGACGGCGTGCCAGCAATGCCCACGCATAGCCTATGGGCCGATAGAACCATAGGTCGATATGTTCTTCTGTGTCCATCGACTTGAGTGTGTCGCGGAACGAGACTTTTTCTTGACTATTTGAATCGGTTGACATTATTCGATGTGGCTGAAAGATGACGTTCAGCGGCGTTGTTTGATTGTCTTGATGATTGCTTTTGCTATGTAGGGGGCAGCTTCGACGCGGCAGGGGGCGAAACTCGGCCAGTCGTTGAAGTCGATGATGTCGATTGATCCATCTACGCCTACTATGCAGTCGCCGCCGTAGATTTTCACATCGAGCACCTCCGATGCGCGCTGGCAAATGTCGCGCAGCTGGTCCTTGTCGAACTCAAGGCCCCGCGAGTGACCGTTGATGGCTTCGTGGCCGTATTTGCTGTGGCCCGAATCGAAGGGATAAAACCAAAAAAAGAAGTCAGTGTCCTGAACGCCGTAGAATTTAATAAGGTCGCCCTCAAGGTGGCGGTTGATGACGGCGCGCTTGATGCCACGGAGGAAGTATTCCTGAAGCACCTCTTGAGCCTCTTGGGCATGGCGCACGTACGACACGTCTTCCTTGTGCATGGCATGGAAGTCGCCGCGCTTAATCCAGCAGCGGGAGTAACCGCCCTGGTCGAGCTGCGACTTCACCACCTCGTTAGTGTTCACGATAAGGCTTTCCGGGTAAGGAATACCGCTACCGAGCAATATGCGCGTCATCCGCTCGCGGGTGCAGTTTTCGATGCCGTAGGCTGAGTTTATCACGAGCGCACCCTCGTCCTCCATTTCCTGCAGGCGCTGTATCGAACGCTGTTCGCGGCACATGCACATTATGTTCTTTTCTTTAATTTCGCCGGAGTTGAGTTGATCCTCGCTATAGACATTCACCACACATCCGCGCTTACGCAGCTGCTCGGCGGCGGCGTTGAAAATCGCCGCGTCGTTGCCGATGTGGTTGGGCGAGTAGGCTCCGGCTCTCATTATTCCGGCTATTTTTATGTCGGCCATAAGTTGTTGTTATAAAATTACGATGCGGGCCATGCCGCGATGAAGCGTCACAGCCCTGCGTGGTTTGGGTCAATTTGTTGATAGGAATGTTTCGGCAGTGGCGATATCGCCTGCATGGTCCACGTCGATGATTTTGTCGAACGCGAAAGCTTTTAGGCGCATCCCGGCATCGACAAGGGCGCGTTGATAGTTGCGCATGCGCGCCACTCCACGGTCCATGCAGTCCTCAAGCACAGTCAGCGCCGGAGTCGTCAGCCCGTAGATGCCGCCCGAGATATATTTCACTCCGTCGAATGGGTTGTCGCGGAAAGCGGTTATCCGCATTTCGTCGTCAACGTCGATATACAAAGGCTTTTCGTCGTCGATAAACGACGTGACGGCCATATATCCGTCGGCGGAGGTGTCGGCGGCGAATGCCTTGACGTAGGCAGCGAACTCTTCGGGGCGGAAAATCGTATCGACAGTGGTCAGCACAAACTTTCCTCCGTCGAAGTGGCGGCTCACCTCGTAGAAACTATGCATCGAGCTGGGGGTTGACTTGACGGTGAGATGGAGGGGCACCGGCAAGGAAAGGCTCTCGACGTAGGCTCTCACCTCTTTCATCTCCTCGTTGACGATTAAACTTATCGAACCGGCGTCGCATTGGAGGAAGATGTCGATGAGCCGGCGTATCATCGGGGTGCCATTGAGGTTGACGAGCGGCTTTGGCAGCGCGACACCTTCACTCACGAGCCGCGACCCTTCGCCGGCGGCAATTATAGCATAATTCATTGTCGTTATAGTCCTTTATAAAATCTTGTGAACGGGGAATTATCGTTGCTATTTAGTTTGACATCTTATTGAACAGGGAATTAATAGAAAGCCCACATTATTCCACGCTGACCGGAATATCGTCGTCGTCATCTTTGGTGAGGTCGAGAACGATATTGTCGTTGCCTTTATCAAAATATTGTTTACGCAGAGGGTTGCGGCGCGCCTCATCGTAGGCGATGCGGTTGTTGAAAACGTCGATGGCCGTATAGACAGCCTCGCGCATCGACGACTCGTCGGCCAAGCCCTTTCCGGCGATGTCGTAGCCTGTGCCGTGGTCGGGCGAAGTGCGCACAAACGGCAGTCCGGCGGTGAAGTTCACGCCCGTTTCCATGGCGAGGGTTTTAAACGGAGCGAGCCCCTGGTCGTGGTACATGGCAAGTATGCCGTCGAAGCGGTCGAAATTGCCGCTGCCGAAAAAGCCGTCGGCGGCGTATGGACCGAAGCATAAAATTTTCTTGTCGTAGGCCTCGTTGATGGCGGGGATAATCACCTCCTCTTCCTCGCGTCCGAGCATTCCCTGCTCGCCGGCATGGGGGTTAAGGGCAAGCACGGCGATGCGCGGGTTCTGAACCCCGAAGTCGCGGCGAAGCGAACGGTCGAAAGTCTCTATCCTCTCGACGATAAGCTCCTTGGTGAGGGCTTCGGAAACTTTGGCTATGGGCAGATGGGATGTGGCAAGGGCCACGCGCATCCTCTGGTTGCAGAGCACCATCAGAGCATTGCTGCCGTTGCCCAGCGACGCCTCAAGATATTCGGTGTGCCCGGGGAAGGTGAACGTGTGGCTCTGGATGCTGTGCTTGTTGATTGGCGCGGTCACAAGTGCGTCGATGTCGCCTTCGCGCAAGTCGAACGTGGCGGCTTCGAGGGCGGCGAATGCAGCCTCGCCCGCCACTTTCGAGGCGTGGCCAGGCTCCACCTTCAGTTCCTCCTCAATGACGTTTATCACATTAAACATGCCGTCCTTGGCCTGACCCACGTGCTTGATTTGGTGGAACGGCAAGGCTTGCATATCGAGCGCCTTGCGATAGTAGCCGGCAACCTTCGCACTGCCGTAGAACACGGGGGTGCACAAGTCGCACAGACGGCCGTCGGCGGCCATTTTCATTATCACCTCGTAGCCGATGCCGTTAATGTCGCCGTGGGTGATGCCCACACGGATTTTCTTATGATTTTTCATTTTTATTGTCGCAAAAAAATGTCAATAATATATCGTAAAAACAAAACGAAATGTAAAATTAACAATAATTTGCGAAATCCCTGCATTTTTTCGCCGCTTTTTTTCCTCACGCCGCCGCCTCACAGGACCTCACAGGACTGCGCAAGGCAATCACAGGGTCACGACAAAGGTCCTGTGCGTGTTCACGGCACCGGATCGTAGCCGCTTCCGCCCCACGGGTTGCAGCGCAGAATCCGCTTTATCGCAAGCCACAGCCCTTTTATCGGACCATGCTTTTGAATGGCTTCGACTGCATATTGGCTGCATGAGGGCGTGAACCTGCACGACGGAGGCGTGTAGGGCGAAATCGCCCGCTGATAAAACCGGATGGGGGCGATGAGCAGCCTGACGAAAAAGCGGCGTATCATTGTTCCACCTCCTTCTGCGACATTTCGGCCAACAGGCGTCGCATGGCACGGTGAATCTTATCGGAGGCGACCACACTGTCGGCAAGATAGATGAAGGCCACGTCGATGGGCGCGGGCGTCGAAAGCAGGGCACGGTTAAGGCGGTAAGCCTCGCGGATGCGACGGCGCACCGTCACGCGATCGACAGCGTGGCGAAGCCGACGTTTAGGGACGGATATAAGGAACTGGGCCGCCACGCCCTCGTGTCCGTCGGCCTTACGCCAAACGGCACGAATGGGATAGGCAATGCCCTTGCCGCAATCCGCGGCGGAGAAAAGCTCCTCAATGGCCTTCTTGCCGCATAGTTTTTCGCGCTTATATAGCCGGTTGCCTTGCATTGATAATTCCGAAAAAACGGTGCAATATTAATAATTTATTGTGAGATTTGCAAAAACAAGCAGTCAAAACCGAATTTTCAAACTTATTCATGATTAATTGCATGATTAATTAGTGAAATTTCACGTTAGAGAAAAACACAAATTGCCATATAATTATCCATTAAATTTTTAATAATTCATGATTAATTCATGAAAAATCACGTTAGAGAAGAGAGAGAGAACATTAATTATCAGCAATTTACCATTAATTTTAATACCAATTCACAATTAATTCGTGAAAATTTATGTTAAACTTTTGTTGTTCTTGTTGTTGGCTGTTTATGTTTCCAAAAAAACGCCGCAAAGCCTAACCCACGAAGTGGCTCGGCAAAGTTTTGAAGTGTATGTCGCTTGAAAAGCGGTGCACGATGCCAAAGACATCAAAACCTTTGCCAATTGTGCATTAACGCAATTCCTCTCTCCTCATTCCTAATTTCTAATTATACATTGTGCATTATGCATTAAAAAATGTTCTTTTGTCTTTCCCATTCCGCTAAGCCCTATTCCTCATTCCTAATTCCTAATTCTGCATCGTGTTCTACCCCTCCGTCGGCTTCGCCGACACCTCCCCTGCTAGAGGAGGATTTTCGCAAGCTTGACGCTCTGCTCTCAACTAGCGAGATTAGAGCCGCTCGCTGGTAGCCCCCCTCGGCATTTCCGAAAGACTTTGTCGCAGCCGAAAAAATTACACAAACGTCCGATTGTTGTGCAATTTCTTTTGCCGCTCGGCGGTTTTGCTATAATTTTGCGCCGGAATGAAAGAATAATTAACTTTTCTTCACGATAGTTAGTCCTTCTCATAACCGACAATTCAAATTAACAACCATAACCAAAATTAAGTAAAGATGAAAACTTTCAAACTTACTGTTTTAGCCCTTGCGGCAGCTTTCAGCGCGCAAGCTGGCGGTCTGATGACCAACACTAACCACAGTGCGGCATTCCTTCGCGACATGGCCCGCGGAACGACCCTCGCCGCCGACGCCGTCTATTTCAACCCCGCCGGTACGGCATTCATGTCGGAAGGCATCCACTGGGGTTTCAACGAACAAGTAGCAATCCAGGACCGCGTCACAAAGTCAACATTCGCCCCCTTCGCCCTCTATGAGAAGGGCAATGGCGCAACCACGCTTGAATTCAAAGGCAAAACCTTCTCGCCGATTATCCCCTCTGTCGATTTCGTTTGGAAAAAGAACCGACTCGCCCTTATGGGTTCTGTTTTTGTAGGCGGTGGCGGCGGTAGCCTCGAATTCAAAGACGGTCTGTCCGACTATGTCGGAATGTTCGGTGTAGCCACTCAAAGCGCCATCCCGGGCGCGAAATACAACATGGACATGTATCTTAAAGGCTTCTCGCTGACAGCATCTGTCCAAGTTGGCGCAGCCTACAAAATCACCGACTGGCTTTCCGCAGCAGCCCAATTGCGCTCTAACATCGGCTACAACAAATACGACGGCCATCTCCGCAACATCACCGCCAACGGAATAGCTCTCGCCGCCCTCAACCCGCTCTTCGCCGACCGCGAACTCAAAGCAAAGCAAACCGGCGTGGCTTTCAGCCCAAATTTGGCTCTCTACGCAAAGAAGGACCACGTGTCGGCAAGCGTCAAATATGAATTCAAATCGGCCATCAAACTCAAAAACAACACGACTACCGACGAATTCGGACTTTTCCCCGACGGAGTTAAGAACGACGCCCAGATGCCCGCACTCCTCACAGCAGCCGCTTCATATCAATTTGGCCGCAACGTCGGTGCCCTCAAACTCACCGGCGAATGGCACCACTATTTCGATAAAAACGCTAAAAATTCATTCTCAAACGCTGTGACTGGCGACAGCAACGAATACCTCTTCGGCGCTGAAGTTTACGCCACTCCGAAACTCGAACTTTCAGCTGCCTACCAGCGCACCGTGTTCAGTCTCGACGGACAAAAATACAGCGAAATGAACTACAACATGAACAGCCACTCCGTTGGTTTCGGTGGCGCTTACCGCATCAAAAGCAATATGAAACTCAACCTTGGCTGCATGATTACCATGTACGACGCTGTGACAAAAACCACCGACAACTTCGTAGTTAACGGCAATCCGACCGGACTTGCCAAAACCGACGTATTCGACCGCCACAACGTCACCCTCGGCGTTGGCCTCGAAGTCGGATTCTGATCCAGTACACTTTCTCAGACAACACAATACTATCCAAAAGAGCCGGTGCGTGATGCCTCGGCTCTTTTTTCTTTCAACGATGGAGGATTAATCCACGTCGGGCCACCAGAATCGCTTAAGGTCGTCGGTGATGTCGTCCCAGTCGGCTGCGGTGAACTCTCCCGGCCCTGAAATCATAATCGTCATCTCTATGTCGGCATATTTGCGCACAAGGCGGGTGTCGCGAAAACCATTGCGAATATAGAACTGATGCCGTCGCCGGCGTTGCTCAGAGTTGGCGCAGATTTGGAGAGGGCTTTCCATGTCGAGCACCATAGTCTTTCCTTTATAACGCCCCATCAGCCTTGTGAGGATTTTCTGCCCATAACCCATGCCACGCAAATCTTCAGCCACCGCGAAATACCAAAACCAGTTGAAATCGCTTCGCGGATAGACAATAGTGAAGCCCACAAGGGCATCACCTTCCATATAGGCGGTAAAGTCGAGCGGCATACGGTCGATAAGAGGCATCAGTTCCCGCCACGGTATCTGCTCATCGACGGGGAAAGCCGTCCGATATAGCGCCGACAGTTGGCTGTTTCCAACATCGGAAGGTGTTATTTTTTTCTCAATCATAAGCCGCATTTGGGGCTATTGCTGTCGATTATTATTGACTTATGAACACAGGAACTCCATCATTCGTAATGCCTGATCCTGACATCGATACCATCTGCGCTGAGTTGCCCGGCTATTCCCTCAAGGTCGGTGTCGCCATAATGGTAGGGGAACAGCACTTTCGGCTTGACCACATTAGCCGCTTCGACGAGTTGCGACGGGGTCATCGTATAGGGCTGGTTGCAAGGAAGGAAAGCTATGTCGATGTCATGGAGAGCCGACATTTCGGGAATCACCTCGGTGTCGCCGGCAATGTAGATGCGAAGTCCGTCAAGGTCGAGCATATAACCGTTTCCGCGTCCTTTCGGATGAAACTGCTGATGTCCAGCCGTGGTGTTGTAAGCCGCCACCGCCTCCACTTTCATGCCGTCGGCGAGCGAAAACTCGTCGCCGTTTGCCATCACACGTCCTTTCCCGAGAATGTCGGCACTGTTCTTGTTGGCAATTATCAGCGTCGTGGTGTCGGAAAGCAAATCGATGGCTTCCTTGTCGAGATGGTCGGGATGCTCGTGGGTGATAAAAATAAAGTCGGCCTTAGGCATGGACGAGTAATCGACAGTTCGGTCGCCGAGTTTATGCACAGGGTCGATTTGGATCTCGCGGCCGTCGAAAACGATTCTTACGCTTCCATGGACGAGGGCGTGCAACTCGACTGATTTGCCGTTTGCGGTTGTGAAAGAGTCAACCTCATAGGGATAGGCCGACGCTTCGGCATCGGCCACATGCCGTTTGTCGGCTTGTTGTCCGCAGGCTGACAATATTCCACACACAGCGAGCAGACCGACGAAAAAATTCTTCATTGTCACGATTGTCTAGATTTATATTCTGTAAAAAACGGAGTTATCGGCGGATGGCTCTTTGCGACAACATTTGATGTCCGAAACGGCAATATAGGCATTTGTGGGTGTCACAATATTCGCGACGAAGTTGGATTAAGGCTTGCGAGGTGAAAGCGTCGCGGCATTTCAACCCGGCCTTGACAAACAATTCCACCACCGAATTGTTTTCCGGTTTGATGTCGTCGAGCATGGCAATGGCCCGTTCGGCGCGGGAATAGTCGCCGTTGAAGCGGAAAAAGGCCACGGAAAGCGGCACCACCGTGTTGATGATTACAGTATCGACCGAACTGCGGCTGAGGATTTTCAAGTCGGAGTCGGCAGGGGAGTTGAAATTATAGTGTGAAGCCCAAAATCCCGACAGCCTGACATTGAAAAGATTGCGTGCCTCATCGACAGTAGTCACAGCCGCCATGTCCGACATAAGGCGGAAACCGCCGTGGCAGAACTGCGCCAACAAGGCAAGACGCCTGTGGGGTGAATTTTGCGGCCTCATCCGCGCCATCTTTATGGCAATGTCGGGAGCACGCAGTTGGAATTTGTTGGCAAGAAACGCATATTCGTTTTTCAGGCGCTCAAGATAGGCGTTTTCGCCCGAAGGCTGGTCGAGCAATCCCGCCTGCCCGAAAAGCAGCGCCTCAATCGACAGGAGCGAGTCGGAATGTTTTCCGAGGAATTGCAGCGGCAGGCTTCGTGCGAGACGTTCGAATGCGTCGTTGTTCACCCCGAAACCGAGAGTGCGGGCAAGCGTCACGAAGCACGCCTGCTCCCAATCGCCCGCCGACTGTTCAACGAGGTCGAGTATCCGTTCAGCCTTGGCGTTTATCCGCTCGAAAGCGAGAGCCTCAATCCACGAGGTGACCAAAATCGGCGGCAGCTCGCTTAGCGAAGACGAGCAAGCAAGCCGGCTGGCAGGGTTGTTGACAAACTCATCGTAAAGGCGGCTGAAATTCGCGGCGAAGGGCATCACCACTTGTGGAATCACACTGCCGTCGCGGCGGTGTATTTCGAGGTCGTCCTTTTCCACAACATGGAGTATGACGGAATCGTAGGCGGGGTCGGCATCATGGTGATGCCGAAACCAGTCGGAAGCGCGCACATGGATTTCAACGTTCCCCACCCATGTCTGGCCGGCAATTTTCACTTTGGCGTTGAAGAAGTCGGGACCCGCGTCGGTGTTGAGGCGGCCCGGGTCGATAACAGTCAGCGGCTGCCCATCGACAGTGACCGACATATCGCCCACGCTCCACAAGCGGTACTGCCATATATACTGCATGATTTTCTCCATCGCCCGAGTGCCTTCGCTTTTTTCAGATGCCGAAGAGGTCGCGGTAAACGTCGAGGGCGGCGCATATTTCGTCGTCGCTCACTTGGCAGTCGATTTCTGGGCGGCCCAATCCTTTGAGCAAAGTGAACCGCACGCTCTCAGTGTCGAAGTTTTTCTTATCGTGATGCATGAAATCGAGCAGTTGGGGATAGTCATCGCAAGTGATGTGGAAAACGTCGTAATTAGTCCTGACATACGAGGCAAGACGATAGAGGATATTCGACGGAAGCCAATTGCGCATTTTTGAAAGCACAACGGCCACCACAAGCCCCCAAGCCACGGCAAATCCGTGGGGGATGAGCCGATTGCGCCTCATTGCCAGGCTCTCAAAAGCGTGGCCGGCGGTGTGTCCGAGGTTGAGTGCCTTGCGCAATCCGCTCTCCGTTGGGTCAGCGGCGACGATTCGGCGCTTAACTTCAATCGACTTCTTCAAAAGAGGAAGCCAGACATCCTCGTCGAAATCTTCATCAGTCACACTATTATCGAGTACTTCGTCGAAATCTTCACTTGAGGAAAGCATGGCGTGCTTGATCATCTCGGCAAAACCCGAAAGTCGCTCCATCATCGGCAATGTGTAAAACGTACTGGTTGAAACGATTACAGCTTCCGCCTCGCGGAACACACCGATTTCGTTCTTCAGCCCGTTGTGATTCACTCCTGTTTTGCCTCCGATGGCGGCATCGACGGCGCATAGGATCGTCGTCGGCACATTGATGAAACGCATTCCGCGCTTGAAGCATGCGGCGGCAAAGCCGCCCATGTCGGTCACTACGCCGCCGCCTATGTTTATCACCAACGACGAGCGTGTAAGCCCTTCTTCCTGAAAAAAATCCCACACGTTGCACACTTCGCCCACCGTCTTATACATTTCCCCTTCATCTTTCGAAATAACCAGCGCATCCTCCAGCGGACCGCCTTTGAGGGCCGGCGAGATAAGCGGACCTAACACTTTTTCATCAACATTGTCGTCGGTGAAAAACACGGTTTTCGACGGTTTAAGCTGGTCGTGGAGCTCCTCAAGAGTCTCCACGATGTCGTTTGTAAATATAATCTGCTGTGACATAGGCATTATGGTAAAAATGTTGTGAATAATTGAAGCAAGAGACGGGGCAACGCCTCGGCAAACTCACTCATGGAGCCGTAGATAATCGACGCTCCGGCGGCTTCCATTTCCTCAAGAGGAATGGGCCCGGTCAACACGCCCACAGTGAAAACGCCCGCCCTGACGGCCGATTTAACTCCCAATGGGGCGTTTTCGATGGCTATTGCCTGCGACGGCTTGACATGAGCTTTCTGCAATGCACGGATGAACGGCTCAGGATGCGGCTTGCCATGCTCCACATCGCGCGACGTGACCATTGTTTCGGGCGTGAACGCCCCGGGAAAGTCGCGACCAAGCCTGTCGATTAGCGACCGCTGGCCCGACCCCGTGACAAGCACACGGCGCAAACCCGCTTTAATCAAGGTGTCGATCATCTCTTTTGCTCCCGGCATCGGCGACACCGGCGGCAGCTGCTGGAAATAGACGGTTTTGCGGCGATATAATTCGCGCGCCTCATCTTCGGTGGCGTCGCGATTGAATGTGCGCCGGATGAGTGTGTTGATTGTGTCGGCACCCGTCCGGCCCTCCCAGATGAAAAACTCTTCTCGGCGGGCCGACAAGCCCTCCTCCGCAGCCATCTTCATCCAGGCGTCGGCATGGTTGCCCATCGAGTCGTAAAGAGTGCCGTCCATGTCGATGAGGGCAGCCATCGGGTTGACACCGTGAAAATGCCGACGACGGAGGAAGGTCTCAATATGCTGGCGTTCGTTCATTCGTGGCATTTTATGGTGGGGTCACTGAATTAACATCGGAAGACTCGCACGACTCGGGCGCTGTCGGGTCGCTCACCAGATTAACGGTTAGCTTGTTGCCGATTTGCCCACAGAAGTCAGTCCTCATCATTTAAACCGCCAAGTGATGGTGCCAGTCTGCTCGGCGGCTCCGGCGAGGGCGGTGAAACGCGACTGCAGGGCGGCGCGGCGGCAACTTTCGCGCACCGAGGCGTCGCTGGCGGCCGGACCGCTGCCCGAGGCGTATGTGGCGCGGGTGACATGGCCTTCGGAGTTGACGGCTATGTTAATGCGGATTTCGCCTGTTTTGGTCGATGACGGCTTTCCAGCCGAGATAAACGAGCGTCCGTTGAGATTGTGTCCCGGAGTGCCCGACGAAGCCCCATGGGAGGCGTTGCCGTTGGGAGAGCCTGCCGTACCGCTTCCCGAGCCGGAGCCGCTATTGTTGAATTTCACCGTACTGGCGATTTTCTCGCGGGTTTCCTGCTGCTCTTTTATGCGCTGCTTTTCAGCCAATTCCTCGGCAGTCGGCCTTTTTTTATCCTCTTTGGGCTTCTCTTTTTTCTCAACTTTCATCGGCGACTGACGCTCGCTGACAACAGGCTCAGGAGGCGTGGCTTTCTGTCCATCATTGCGAAGGTCGAGTGCGGGCGAAGGTTCGCTCACCTCCGATTCGGCGGGCTGCGCCTCGTCGGCCGATGACGCGGAAGCCTCGGGGATGTCGCCCATCTTGACGAACTGTCCGTCGTCTTCGACCACCAACAACTCGCTCTTGTCAACCGGCGGCCAACGGCGGGTGGCGGAATCATCGACATAGCGCAGGTAGGCCGATAAAAGTATCAGCGCCGCCACCACGTGGAAAACGGCGGTGACCACGGCAGCCACTGTGCGGTCGATTGTCGGTCGGTTCATTATTCGGCGGGTTGGGCCGCGGGGGTCGCGGCTGATTCGTTAACGGAAATTGACTTGGCCGGACGGGTGGCAAGCACCATCTTCAGGTTGTTGCGCGCGCCGATGTCGAGCACTTCCACTATTTTTCCATAAGGCACCTCTTCATCGGCGTGGATGGCTATGAAATCTTCCTCCGAGCCTTCCGCACCATGGCGCGTGGTGAGGGCATTGAGGAGATTTTCTGTATCGACGGGCTGTGGCTCTTCGGAGTCGAAAGCAAGATACAACTGCTGGTCGCGGTCGATATACACTCTTGTGGTGGGCTTCAACGCTGTCTGCTTCGAACTTTGCGGCAGGTTAATCTCCAATGCCGTCGGAAACACAAACGTCGAGGTCACCATAAAGAAGATAAGCAGGAGAAAGATGACATCGGTCATCGACGCCATCGAATACATCGACATGACTTCGTTAGGACGCTTGAGTGCCATCGCGGGTTAATTTAATGTTTGTGTTTTGGAGTCCTTGACGAGATCCATAAACTCGGCTGTCCGGCTTTCGAGAGCGTTGACCACGCCGTTGATTCGCGCAAGCAGGTAGTTGTAGGCGAAAAGAGCAATAATACCCACGATAAGACCGGCAACCGTGGTGACGAGGGCTTCATAGATGCCTCCGGCGAGGATGTCGATCGACGCGCTCGTCCCGGCATTCGCAAGGTTGAAAAAAGCCGTGACCATACCCGTCACCGTGCCGAGGAAGCCAATCATCGGAGCGCCGGCGGCAGTTGTGGCGAGCCATGGCAGCCCTTTGCTCAAGCCAGCCACTTCGACATTGCCCATATTATCGATCGACTTTTGTATGTCGTCGGCAGGGCGGCCTATCAGCGACAAACCTTTGGCTATCATCCGCGAGGCGGGGCTGTCGGTGCGACGGCACAGATTCTCGGCGCTCTCAATTTCGCCTTCGTTGACATAGTCCTTTATCCTCTTCATAAATGTCGGATCCTCTTTGCGCGCTCTCGACACGACGATATAACGCTCGATGAAGATGTAAATGCTGATGATCGACAGCAGCAAAAGGGGAATCATAATCACTCCGCCTTTGAGGCAAAGCTCCCACACCGACAGCTGGGCGGCTTCGGCGGCGGCAGCCGGAGCGGCGGTGGCAGAGGTGGCAACGGCAGCGGCGGTGTCGATAACCTCCACGGTCTGTTGGGCTAAAATTGTTGCTAAAACTGACATATTTCGTTTATTTTAAGTAATGATCAAAAATTAGTGACTGGTTCTTGGCTGATTGATAGGTCCGGATTATTTCTTCAGACATTCTTTGTATTTGGCGATTGTCGTTTCAAGACCAAAGTAGAGCGCATCGCAAATCAAAGCGTGGCCGATCGACACTTCGTCGAGGAAAGGCACCCGCTGACGGAAGAAAGCGAGGTTCTCAAGATTGAGGTCATGGCCAGCGTTCACACCCAGTCCGGCCCTGTGGGCCGCGCGCGATGCTTCGGTGTAGGGAGCCACTGCCGCCTCCCGATCGCGGCGGTAGTTGTCGGAATATGGCTTTGTGTAAAGCTCCACGCGGTCGGTGCCGGTGGCGGATGCGCGGCGCACGGCCTCTACGTCGGCCTCGATGAATATCGACGTGCGGATATTGGCCGAGTGAAGCCGCTCGACTACACCGCAGAGAAATTCAAAATTTGCCTCGACGTCCCAGCCGGCACACGAGGTGAGCACCCCCGGCGCATCAGGCACCAACGTCACCTGCTCGGGCTTCGCTCCTATCACCAAGTCAAGAAATTCAGCCGACGGATAGCCCTCTATGTTAAACTCGACAACGCGCGGACGCAAAGCCCACACATCGGCATAGCGGATATGGCGCTCATCAGGACGCGGATGAACGGTGATGCCATCGGCTCCAAAGCGCTGACAGTCGATCGCCACCGCAACCACATCGGGAATGTTCTCCCCTCGCGAATTGCGCAACGTGGCGATTTTGTTGATGTTGACGCTGAGATTGGTCATTTTTTTCGACTCCCTTTGCGATTATTTTCTACTTTATTACTACTTTTGTAACGACATTTTATGCGAAATTAGTGCAATCTCACCGAATTACAAAATAATTTTGCTCATTTTTCTTCCCATAATCCACTAATTTCGCCTTTATGGCACAACGATTGCCCCTTATGTGGCATTATTCACCCATCATCGGCTTTAATCATGACAGATAACATCACCGAATCAGCCTCCAATTTGTCGCTCGAAGAGCTTTTCCCTCCCATAGATAACGAGCAAACGCTCACCGTCGTTCCGCGCGGAGCCGAAATCCTCGCTTCGAGGCTGGCTTTGGCCGTCGAAGACTGCGACGCGCACATTGTCAACCTTAACGTCACCCGCTTCGACAGCCGAAGTGTTCCTGTCGAGGCCGACCTGCGCATTGTCGGCGGCAATCGGCTGCGCATTGTCAGAGCCCTCGACGCAGCTGGTTATTCCGTCAAAGGCGAAGAAGCCGACGAGTCGGAGGCCGACACTTTCCGCGACCGAGTGAACGAGCTTCTTCTTTACCTCAACATCAAATAATCCGACACGCCAAACATGAGAGTCCATATTTTCACAACCGACAATATTCCGGCCGACGATGAGAGGTGTCGTCGTGTGGCTAAAGCATTTATGGACGCCGGATTCCAAATCACCGGTGCCGACGATGCCCAATTTATCGTCAGCCTCGGCGGCGACGGCACTTTCCTTCGCGCCGCCCACAAGTTCGGCGCTTCCGGCAATCCCCTGCTCGGCATCAACGCCGGACGTCTCGGTTTTATCACCGCTGCTGCCATCGACAACGTGAGCGACATCGCACTCGCCATGGCAAAAGGCGAATACCGCATCGAACGCCGTTCGATGCTCGCCGCCTCGTTCTCCTCCGATGGTAATGAATCGGATATGTTTGCGCTCAACGAAATGGCTGTGCTTAAACGCGACTCCGCGTCGATGATTTCATCGACGGTCAAACTAAACCATCGCGAGCTTGCCAACTATGTGGGCGACGGACTGATTGTCTCAACCCCCACCGGCTCTACCGGCTACAATCTCTCCGTCGGCGGACCTATACTCGAACCAACGGCTCCCATTTTCGTGATATCACCCATCGCGGCACATTCGCTCTCGTTGCGCCCGCTGGTCGTGTCGGACAGAAGCGTCATCGACATAACAACAAAATCCCGCTCGGGAAGCTATCTCCTTTCAATCGACGGCCACTCTATCACGATGCCGTCGGGCTCGGAGGTGTCCATCTACGTCGCCCCCCACCTCCTCAACGTGGTTCATCTCCACGACCAGCACTTTGCCAACGTGCTCCGCAATAAACTCCTTTGGGGCGTCGACAACCGATAGCCTGCCCATGCACACGACTATCATCTGCCAATAATCATCTCTGAATTTCCCGAAAGGTAATTTATAGAAATCCCCTTAACTCCAATGTCGGGCATTCTGCATCATCCAAAACTCGGAATCATCAAATACACCTACCGGCGTAACGCCCGAAGCTTCAAGGCCTGGTGGGCCGACGGCATTCTCATGCTGACCATTCCCATGTCGGCCTCTCCGCAGCAGGCCACAAACGTCATCGAACAGATGGCCGACCGGCTCCTCGCGACGCGGCCCAGCGCCCAATCTGTTTTCTTGGAGGGCACGACCAAAATGGGCGATTACACCATCACTGTCGAAAAAGACGCGACGCTCAGCCGCGGATTGATGTCGTTCGCTCGACACGACACCGACATCGTCGTCAGAATGTCGCCCCTCGACAACCTCGAGTCTAACGACGGCCTGAACGCTTTTATCCTGAAAAATGTGCATAAACTCGTCCACCGACACACTGCGCCTACCCTCGAACGACGTTTGCGCGAAATAGCGCTCGCCCTCGGTCTCGACGTTCCGACATTCAGCCTCGCAAAAGGCACAAAACTACTGGGCCGTTGCAGCATCGACAAACGTGTTTCCCTCTCAAGCTTCATTTCGCTGCTCCCAGCCGACATTCGCGACTATGTCATCTGCCATGAACTCGCACATCTTTCCGACTTTGACCATTCGCAGGCTTTCCACAACCGTTGCGACTCATATTGCCGCACCATCATCGGCCGCGAAGAACGCATCCTCGAAGCCGAACTCAAGCGCGAACTCCGTCGCCTTAAATGCTGACCGACTGAGCATAATGCACAATTCATAATGCATAATGCTTAATTCATAATGCACAATGCATAATGCACAATCATTTTTTCCACAGAACCAATTGTGCATTAAAGTTTACAGAGGATAGTTGAAAGTTTAAAGAGGAATAGCGCTGGCGTTGTTAAAAACGTCGAAGACGTATCATTTCTTTAACCCCCAGATTGGAGCGTTATCGACTATCTGGGGACATAAGACGATCGCGTATGAACATACGTCGATAGACGTTATACAAACAACTCCTTTATCAGGATCCTGTTCAACATCTCCGAGGTTGTTGGGTATGGTGGCGTTTATGCCCCACGTTTCGCACATCTTCAAACAATTCTAACCAAGGGGGCTTTCTCACAATGAGAAAGCCCCCTTTGATTAAGCTTAGATTATTTACAGTCCAAGCTAAGAGATGTAGCCGATTAGCGCACGAGCACCTTTGAGGCGCGGACCGTGCCGTCGGAAAGTGTGGCCACCTTAATGGAGACTTGTCCAGCCGCAGGCGCTGCCAGTCTTACTCCGTTAAGGTTGTAATAGACAGCCGAAACCTCAACCACGTCGGCCGTGACGCCTTCCACGCCAGATTCGGAGCTATAGACGAACGTGCGCACCTCAGAGTAGCCGGTTTTGGCGCTTTTGCCTGCCGAATCGGTATATGTGCCTTGAGCGCGGACATAGTACGTGGTTCCGTTGACAAGGTTCTTCGACGACACCTTAACCGTTTCGAGGTTGTTGGTGCAAGTCGTGCCCTGTTGGAGCGTCTGCGAGAAGGAGGTTCGCGTCGGGAACGTCGAGGAAGCCGAGATCTGCACAGCCACCGAAGCGCATCCGATGAAAGGATTTACCTCAATAGCCTCGTTGGCATGGAGAGTCACGCCGTCGGAAGCCGGAGTCTTCAGCGAAGGATTAGCCGGAGTCATAACGAGAGTGGTGAAAGCGACAGGTTCGCTCTGCGACGAAGCGCCGTCGAGAGAAGCTGTCACGCGCGCATAATATGTGGCGTTCGTGCCGAGAGCCGGCACAGTGTAGGACGTGCCGCTGACGGTGGTCGAATAATTGATGGTGACAAAGTCGTTGCGCGACGACACCTCAATCAGATAAGAAGCTCCCGTTTCGGCCGGTGTCCATGTGATAGTCGGAGAGAGCGAAACGCCGGTAGCGCCTTCGTCCGGCGACGAGATGGCGATGTGGGAAGCCACAAAGCTAGCCATCGACGACACACGCGGATAAGCGTTGGGGGAGGTGGAAGTCACGCGCCAATAATAAGTCTTGCCGGTTACGAGTGTCGGGAACTTGCTAATTGAGCACTTAGGTTCATAAACTTCGGAAGAGCCGATAACGTTAGAGAACGAAGAGTCGTCGGAAATTTCCACGAGATAGCGCGAGGCGTTGCCACTCCAGCGGAATGAGAAGAGGTCGTTAGGCTTCACCCCGTTGGTGGGATAGGTGAGCTGTGCTGGATTGATGGTGGTGGGAGTAGCCCCAACGAAGAGAGGCGCATACTCGTTTCCGTAGCGGTCGTAAACAGCCACAGCGAAACGGTAGCCCGAAGCCTTTTCAACCGGAATGGTGTAGGAGTTGGTATATGAGATGCCGTCGAGATATTCCTTTTGGCCATAGAACTGGGCGTCGGTCACAGAATTGGGCACTGCATAGACCGTGTAACGACCTGCGGATGTTCCGGTCCAAGTGAGGTTAGTGCCGTTAAGAGCCACATTGCTCACCATCTGCGGATTCTGCACATTCTTCCACGGCATAATCGGCTGGAGGGCTTTGGTAGTCCACTTAGTGGATTTGATAATTTCGCCGAACTTCATCTGCGAACCGCCTTGATATTTTTCGGCGTAATTGACGAAGTCGGAATAATCAAAGAATACAATACCGCCCTTATCTTTCGGGACGATGTCATAAACCGTTTGAATTTCATCAACGAATGTTTGCGCCGGCATGTCGTTGACGTTGATGCCGGTAAGCGACGTCGAAGGATAGAAATGACGGTTAAACTTCAGAGCGGCGTTGTTCCACCAATTGACGAGTTCGGTCCAGCGACTAGGCCAATAGATTTGCGGCGACATAAAATCGACGTAGCCGTTTTTATACCAGTTGAGCGGGTCGGAATAGATGGTGTTGTACTGCCAGTCGCCGGTGACAGAGGGGAGTCCGTATTCGGTGGTCACGTTCGGGGGGCAAGCCACGCCGGCCGGACCAATGCCGAAGCGCACATAAGGCTTCGAGGAGCTGTTTATCATCTGAGCCACACGGCGCACCATTTCGTTGATATTAGCGCGACGCCAGTCGGCAAGCGAGAGCGAGCCGCCACCCGACTTATAGGCATTATATTGCGTAGCGTCGAGCGAGGAGTCGGTTCCGCCTTGCGGATAGAAATAGTCGTCGAAGACGATTCCGTCGATGTCGTATTTCGACATAATGTCGGCGCAAACATCGACAACGCGCTGTTTCACCTCTTCAATGCCCGGGTTGAGATAGGTTTGGTTCGACTTGTGCATCAGCCAGTCGGG
This sequence comes from uncultured Bacteroidales bacterium, assembly GCA_902795825.1. Classification (GTDB taxonomy): domain Bacteria; phylum Bacteroidota; class Bacteroidia; order Bacteroidales; family Muribaculaceae; genus RUG14106. The sequence continues at coordinate 498 of CADBML010000209.1, read as the reverse complement.
GTGAAGTACCTCATAGTCGTTAGAAGCTGCATTTGAACCGTAGCCGGTGCCGTTACTGGCATAGCGGTAGGGGTTCAGCCACGCATACACCTCGATGCCGCGAAGGTGGGCAGCCTCGACGAGATAACCGAAGGGGTCGAAGCTGGGGGCTTGACCGCGTTTTCCCGAAACATTGCTCGACCAGGGTTCGTAAGCCGAGTTGTAGGTGGCGTCGCACATAGCGCGGGCGTGGTAGTAGAGCACGTTGACATTCTGCGATTTGAAGATGTCGAGCCGGTTGTCGAGATTTTTTTTCTGGGTTGCGGCATTGCCAGTGGTGATAGCGCCGGAGGGCCAGTTAGAAGCAAGGAACGGCGACATCCAGATGGCACGATGATCGCGCTCAATCGTAGCGTTGGCCGTCAGACTGACAGCAAGAAACGCCACAGCAAGAACATTTTTGAACGTTTTTTTCATTATCTAATTCAAAAGAAGTCTAAAAAAATCCTTGAGGTTTTA
>CADBML010000208.1 GCA_902795825.1 uncultured Bacteroidales bacterium | reverse complement strand
GCCCGCATTGCTCCCTCATTCCCGCCAACTATCTTCCAAATATTCTCTCTGAATTTTCTGAAAGGCAATTTATAGAAATCCCCTAAAGGGAATATTATACAAATTCGATCAAGTTCATGGCCAATGTGACCGTTATTATTTGGACAGGGGAACAGGTAATATGTATATGTTCCGTGTTCCGACGCTGCGGCATTTTTTTTGTTTTTGTTTGACATCTTTTATGGCGTGGATTTTACAAAAAGCTATTGAATCAGATGCCATAAGGAATGCGATAATACGCCGTGTGGGCGTTCTATAATGACATTGGTTAAAAAATCGGCGGAAAACTGCGGCAGAATGAAAAATTTGTTGTAACTTTGCCGTGCATTGCCCGAGTGGCGGAATGGTAGACGCGCTCGTTTCAGGTGCGAGTGTTGAGAGACGTGCAGGTTCGAGTCCTGTTTCGGGCACATTCAGAGCCGTCGGCTAATGGCTGTTTAGCCGTTTGCTGTCGGCCCTTTCTTTTATGAGACTATTAACAACTTAATATTTAACAAGATGAAAATTAGATCTCTAATTCTGTCATTGACAGTGCTTTTCGGTCTGCAGTCTTTTGCTCAAATGGACCAGCCGCTGCCCAAAGACCCCGCCGTGCGTTACGGCAAGCTTGATAACGGGCTGACGTACTACATTCGTCACAATGAGCTGCCGAAGAATCGGGCAGACTTCTACATTGCCCAGCGTGTGGGTTCCATTCTTGAGAACGAGGACCAACGCGGTCTCGCTCACTTCCTTGAGCATATGTGTTTCAACGGAACCAAGAACTTCCCCGGCAACCAGATTATCAATTATCTTGAGAAAAACGGTGTCGCTTTCGGAGGCGACTTGAACGCCTACACCGGTTTTGACGAAACTGTTTACAACATTGCCAATGTCCCGACAAATCGTCCGGAACTTGTTGATTCCTGTATGTTGATTCTTCACGACTGGTCGGGTTTCGTCAGCCTCGAAGGCGAAGAAATTGACAAGGAGCGCGGTGTGATTCACGAAGAATGGCGCACCCGCAACAGTGCAATCATGCGCATCTACGACCAAGTGCTTCCCAAACTTTATCCCGACTCAAGCCGCTATGCCTACCGTATGCCCATCGGTCTGATGGAGGTGGTTGACAACTTCCCCCATCAAGTGCTCCGCGATTACTATCACAAATGGTATCGTCCCGACCTTCAAGGTATTATTATCGTTGGCGACATTGATGTCGATAAGATTGAAAATCGTCTGAAAGAGATGTGGGCAGACGTCCCCGCCCCCGTCGATCCCGCCAAGCGCGTTTACTACACCATTTCCGACACCAAAGAGCCTGCTGTGGCAGTCGGTACCGACAAGGAGTTCCCTGCAAATGTGCTCATGTTCGGTTATAAAACCGACCCTCTGCCCGACCAGATGAAAGAGTCGGCTATGGGCTTGGTGATGAAATATATGGTTGATCTTGTCAGTCTTATGATGAATGAGCGTTTGAAAGACGTTGCCGAGCAACCCAACGCACCCTTCATGGAAGGTGATGCCGATTATTCCAATTATCTCATCTCCTCCACGAAAGATGCGTTCCAGTTCTCCGCTCAATATAAGGACAACGAATGGCGTCGCGCGATTGAATCGCTTGTCACTGAAGCCCGTCGCGCACAGCTCTACGGATTTACCGATGAGGAATACGACCGCGCTAAAAAGAATATCGAAAGCCGCCTCGACAACCGTTTGAAGAGCAAGGACGACCGCAAGAATAGTCAGCTCGTTCAAGAATGCCTCCAAAATTTCCTCCACCACGAACCAATGCCCGGCATTGAAGTGGAGAAAATGATGATCGACCAGATTTCACCGGCACTGCCCCTCGACCAAATCAATCAGGTGGCTAAAGAACTCATCACCGAAGAAAACCTCTTCATCACCGTTTTCGCTCCCGTGAAAGAGGGTCTGATCAATCCCACCGAAGCCGAGCTTCTCGAAGCCTACAACGCGGCATGGAATGCCGATATCAAGCCCCTTGAAAGCGCCACAATCGACCGCCCGCTGATTGAAAAAGAGCCGAAAGCCGGCAAGATTGTCAAGACTGAGGCAAACGACCGGCTCGGCGCTAAAGTGCTCACGCTCTCAAACGGCGCCAAAGTGTGGCTCGTCAAAAGCGACTACAAGAAGGACGAAATCCTCTTCCGCGCTTATTCGAAAGGCGGTACATCGTTGTTCGCCGACAAGGACTATTACAATTTCCGCGAATTGGTTGACGTGGCTGAGGCTGGCGGAACGGGCACCTTCGCTCCTAAGGACCTCCGTAAAGCCCTCGCCGGTAAGACTGTCAGACTGCGTGCCGCAATCGATGAAACCGATGAAACCCTCTTTGGAAACTGCGCCGTCAAGGACCTCGAACCTTTGATGCAACTTATCTACCTCAACTTCCAGACACCCCGCAAGGACGCCGAATTGTTCAACACCTGGAAAGAAAACGGTCTTGAAAACTATCGCGGCTCGAAAGCCGATCCGATGACCGCTTTCCGCGATTCTATGCAGGTGGCTTTGTACGACCTCACTCCGCGTTTCCGCCTTCCTTCCGAAGCCGACTACACTGAGGTGAACTACGACCGTGCAATGAAGCTCTACACGGAGCGCTTCTCCAACGCCGCCGATTGGCAATACGTCTTCGTGGGCAATTTCGATGAAGCGACTCTTCTGCCTTATATTGAGAAGTATATCGCCTCAATCCCGGGCAAGAAAGGCAAAGCCGAGAACTATAATCTCGCCAACGTTCGTTGTTTTAGCAAGAAGTCGGTTGATAACGAATTTGAGATTGCCATGGGAACCGCAAAGACCACCGTCCTTTACGACATCGTGGCTGATATTCCATACACATCGAACAATGCAATCGCTGCCAGCATACTCAACTCGTGTCTCGACTACGTATATACGAGCGAAATCCGTGAGAAAGAGTCGGGAACCTACGGCGTGCAGGCATTCTGCCTCCTTGACCGTATTCCCGCAAATGAGGCTATGCTTTTCATCATGTTCGACACCAACCGCGAACAATCGCGCCACCTTACCGACCTCGCGCTTAAGCTTCTCAAGCAGATTGCCGACGAAGGTCCCACAGCCGAACATTTCGCAAAGGCTACCGAATACCTTAAGAAGCAGTACGACAATCGTAAGGTTGAGAACACCTTTAAGGCGAACAACATTCTCACCTTCCTCAAGTACGGCACGTTCGACGACCTTGACTATCCTGCCGACCTCGCAAATGTGAAACCTGCCGACGTTCAGCGTATCGCCAAGATGTTCTACAACTCTGCTTATCAAAAGAAAGTCGTAATGGACGGCGTTGAAAAGAAATAAAATTCAAGGGTCGTTCTTGAAATCCTGCATTTAGATTTCGATAACGAACAATCTCAAAAATCGAAAGGCGTGCCCCGCGGTGGCGCGCCTTTCTTGTCGTTTATGGGGATTTTCTCGGGTTAATTGCCCTATTATCAGCAAAAATTGCTAACTTTGCGCCATCAAAATATTCTGATAAAAAAATGAAAAAGATTTTATTAAGGTCGATTCTGACCATAGTTTTGGTGTTTTTGGGCTTGAATCTGTCGGCGCAAACCACCGAAAAGGAGTGGAATACGCTTATTAGAGCCATGATCCAATGCGAGAGCAAAGGCAATCCTAAAGCGAAGAACGGCCCGTATGTCGGCGTGTTGCAGATTTCAAAAATATGTGTGAGGGGAGTGAACCAAATCGGTGTGAAGAAATTCTCCTACAACGACCGTCTTTCGCGCGAGAAGTCGATTGAGATGTTCAACATCTTCAACGACAAGTATAATCCCGACCACGACATCGAGAAGGCAATCCGGATGTGGAGTGGGGGAGTGCGTTACAGCGTGAAGCGGACGCAGAAGAACTATAATAGGGTTATTGCCGTTTACAAACGCATGCTGGCCGAGGAAAACGAGGCCGAATCAGCCGAGCCGGAAAAGGTTGACGAACCGCAGCCCGCTGCCGTCGAAGACGCTGAGCCTGCAGGCGAAGAATAGTCGGCATTAGCGCCCGCTAAAAATCACACTCTCTATATTATCGCCAGTCTGGTGTCTCATCGCATCTGTTAACCTTGTTAAGGGGTTAACAAGGTTAACAGGGTTAACAGAATTGGAGATGAGAAGCGAGATAGCATTCGCTGGCCAAATGGCTGTGAAACAAGAATATAGTATTGTGTTGGTGCATGGGATGGAGTAAGCTGCAATCGGTTTTGTTAACCTTGTTAAGGGGTTAACAAGGTTAACAGGGTTAACAGCCGCGGCGGTGCTCTACCCCTCCGTCGGCTACGCCGACACCTTCCCTGCTAGGGGAGGATTTTCGCAAGCTTGACGCTCTGCTCTCGGCTCGCACGATTCGCCCCTGCTGGGAGGATTTTCGCAAGCTTGACGCTCTGCTCTCGGCTCGCACGATTCGCCCCTGCTGGGAGGATTTTCGCAAGCCTGACATTCGGCTCTGGATGGCTCTGCTGCTTGGAGGGCTTGGAGGGATGGAGGGCTTGGGCTTTATTCTGAGAAATGCTGCTTCAGTTCTGAAATGAGTGATGAAATGCCTGCGACGTGTTTGCCGTCAACGACGAATTTGTTTCGGTCGAGAACTTCGACGGTGATTTCGGCTTCGTCGGTGGTGATGATGTTGTTGCGGTTGAGCGCGTTGGTGAGCCAATGACACAATAGCTGGTCGTCGCAGACGAGGCGCACCACACGATGGCTTTCGGTCGAAGCGAAGAAGTCGCCGATTGTGGGGTCGAACGTGACATCGCGGTCGGGGAACAGGCGGTTGAGGGCGCCGTCGAGCACGAGGTCTTCTGTCACGCCGTCGATAAGTTTGCCGTCGCCCGAAATGAGCCACAGGCGGCTTGCGAGCATCAGAGCCTGGCTGATGTCGTGGGATGAGAGGATTATCGCCTTTCCTTCGTTAATGGCGAGGTCGTGAAGGAGTTTCATTGTTTCGATACGCGAGGCCACGTCGAGGAATGCCGTCGGTTCGTCGAGGATGATGATGGGCGTTTGCTGAGCGAGCGCACGGGCAATCATCGTCTTTTGCCTTTCGCCGTCGGAGAGGCACGACACGTATTCGTCAGCTTTGTGGGTAAGCCCCACGGCGGCAATGGAATCGGCCACGACACGACGGTCGTCGGCGGAAAGACGGCCGAAGAAGCCAGTGTAAGGCTGACGGCCCAAGCCGACGAGTTCGGTCAAAGTCAGGCCGCCGGCCGCCGTGTTGTCGGTATATACGAGGCTGATGAGTTGGGAAAGTTCTCTTCTGCCGTATTCGTTCACATTGCGGCCGTTGATTTTCACGCATCCCGCCAATGGGGCTTGAACGCCCGAAATCGTGCGGAGCAGAGTGGACTTGCCAGCGCCGTTTGCACCGAGCATGCAGATGAGTTCGCCTTGCCGGAGCTCGACGTTCAGGTCGGAAAGCACTTCTCGGTTAGTGCGTTTGTTGATGAGGTAGCCAACAGAAAGCCCTTCAAGTCGCAAAATACGTTTTTCGATATGTCGGTTTTCGTCCATCAGTTGAAGTAGAAGATGTTTTTGCGGTTGACGATGATATAGACAATCACAGGGATCGCAATAATAGGCGTAATTGCGTTGATTGGAATCGTGCCTGCCGGCGAGAGCGAACTTAGCCAGCAGCAGAGCAGGGCGATGACCGACCCTGATAGGGCGGTTGCGGGAAGCAGGACGGAGTGGTTCGACGTGCGGTACATCAGCCTTGCCATGTGCGGCACCATCAGTCCGATGAAACCGATAGGACCGCAGAAGGCGGTGACCACGGCGGTGAGCAGGCTTGAGATGGTGATGAGCCAATTGCGTGTGGCGCGCAGGTTCACTCCGAGATTTTCGGCATAGCGAGTGCCGAGAAGCAAGGCATTGAGAGGCTTGCAGAGGAGGAAAGAGCCGAAAATGGGCAGAAGCGTGAGCAGGGCGAAAAGCGGGAGCCGGTCGAGGGTTATACCCGAAAAATTGCCCAATCCCCAAATCACAAACGAGTGGACACCCTCTTGTGTGGAAAAGAAGTTGAGGAGAGAAATGGCCGACGAAGCCAAATAGCTTATCATTATGCCAATGATAAGCAGCAGAAGCGAGTTCTTCACGACGGTCGAGAACGCCAAGAGGACAGCCATCACCACAGCGGCGCCGACGATGGCTCCCATGAGCACGCTCAGGTAGGAGCCGAAGCCTGTGCCGATGACACCTCCGAAAAGGAGCATGACGATAGCCACGCCGAGGCTTGAGCCTGTTGAGATTCCGAGAATCGACGGGTCGGCGAGGTGGTTGTTGAAGGTTGTCTGCAACATAAGGCCGGCAATCGAGAGCGACGCGCCGGCGAGAATGGCCGTCAACGCCATCGGCAGGCGCGTTTCCACCACGATAATGCGGTGAATTTCGTTGACGTCGGTCGAGCCGGAGATGATGGCGGCGACTTCTCGCAGCGGTATGCTGACCGAACCGGCAATCAGGCAAGCGGGGAGCAGCACGACGACAGCCGCCGTCAGGATGACGGTCATCACAATTTGTCGGCGCTTGTTTGTCTTTTCGCTCATTCGCACGGGTGTTGCACGTCGCTATAAGCGGCTTCTTCTTTTGCTGCTTCTGCTTCGCTCGGTTAATGGGGATTTCTATTAATTGCCTTTCGGGAAATTCAGAGAGAATATTTGGAAAAGCCCCTTAGTAGTTAAGGGTGGCGATGACTTGGTATGAGCCTAACTTCTCGTTGTAAAGGTTGAAACGGAAGGTTGAGGGCACG
>CADBML010000207.1 GCA_902795825.1 uncultured Bacteroidales bacterium | reverse complement strand
CTTGTACCCAGAGCCGGGGTCGAACCGGCACGGGTCGCCCCACTGGTGTTTGAGACCAGCGCGTCTACCGATTCCGCCATCTGGGCTCGTCGGCCTCCCCGCCTCGACGCTTCGCCCGGCGGCGGATGCCGCCTTTTGGCTTTGCCGCTCGTGAGGCGCGGTGGCTTTCGGACTGCAAAGTTATTAGTTTTTTTTGACTATGGCAAGTTTTTGGTTTTTTTTGTGCCTTTATGTTGGGTTTTTTGCTCATTCTTTGCGGATAATTGGAAGTTATTGCCTATATTTGTCAATAAAATATATTTCTTATGGATACCCGACTCGACATTCTCCGTAAAGATTCGTGGCTGGAGCCGTTTGCCGACGCTATCAACGGTCGTCACGACGATGTTCTGCGCAAGGCGGCTGAACTGACGGCTTCGTCAGGCGCACTGACCGATTTCGCTAACGCACACCATTATTTCGGTTTGCATCGAACTGCCGATGGCTGGGTGTTTCGCGAATACGCTCCCCATGCCACCGCCATCACCCTTGTGGGCGACTTCAACGATTGGCAGGAGCTCGCGAAATACCGCCTGCATAACATCGGCGACGGTGTGTGGGAGCTGCACTTATGGGAAAACGATATCCGCCACGGCGACTTATTCAAGATGATTGTCGATTGGGATGGCGGTCGTGGCGAGCGGCTGCCTGCGTATGCCACTCGCGTGGTGCAGGATGAGCAGACAAAGATTTTCTCGGCTCAAGTGTGGTCGCCCGCGGAGCCATACCGCTGGAAGTCGCGGCGTTTCCGTCCGCGCACGTCGACGCTGCTCATCTACGAATGTCACATCGGCATGGCCCAGAACCGTGAGGGCGTGGGCACTTACGAAGAGTTCCGCACCAACATTCTGCCGCGTATCGATGCCGACGGCTACAACGCCATCCAGATTATGGCCATTCAGGAGCATCCTTACTATGGTTCGTTCGGTTATCATGTGTCGAATTTCTACGCTCCTTCGTCGCGTTTCGGCACTCCCGACGAATTGAAGGCTCTCATCGACGACGCACATTCGCGCGGCATTGCCGTGATTATGGACATCGTCCACAGCCACGCCGTGAAGAACGAAAATGAAGGCTTGGGACGCCTCGACGGTTCGCCCGACCTTTATTTCTATCCCGACCACCGCCGCGAACATCCCGCTTGGGACTCGCTGTGCTTCGACTATGGCAAAAATTCGGTAATCCATTTCCTGCTTTCGAATTGCAAATATTGGCTTGAGGAGTTTCGTTTCGATGGTTTCCGTTTCGACGGGGTGACATCGATGCTTTACTACGACCATGGTCTGGGCAAGACCTTCAGCGGATATTCCGACTATTACGACGGCAATCAGGACACCAACGCCATCACATATCTCTCCCTTGCCAACATCCTTATCCATGAGGTCAATCCCCATGCCATCACCATCGCCGAGGAAATGTCGGGCATGCCGGGGTTGGCTTTGCCGTTCGAGAAAGGCGGCATAGGGTTCGACTATCGCATGGCGATGGGCATCCCCGACTTTTGGATCAAGACCCTTAAGGAAACCAAGGACGAGGACTGGCATCCAGGCCACATCTATTGGGAACTCACCAACCGCCGCCGCGACGAAAAGACAATCTCTTACGTCGAGAGCCACGACCAGGCGCTCGTCGGCGACAAAACAGTGATTTTCCGCCTTATCGACGAAAAAATGTACTGGCACATGATGGACGGCGACGACGATATGACCGTGGCGCGGGGTATGGCTCTCCACAAGATGATACGCCTCGTCACTGCTGCCACCATTAACGGCGGCTACCTCAACTTTATGGGCAACGAATGGGGGCATCCCGAATGGATCGACTTCCCGCGCCTCGGCAACAACTGGAGCTATAAATATGCGCGCCGCCAATGGGACCTCGTCGATCGCGACGACCTGAAATACAAATATCTCAACCGCTTCGACAATGCGATGATCGACCTTATAAGTTCGACCCGCCTGTTTTCGCGACTCAGGCTCAACTGCCTGTGTGACAACGACGGCGACAAGGTGTTGGCGTTCTCACGCGGCGACTTGATTTTCGTGTTTAATTTCTCACCCGACAAATCGTTTGCCGACTACGGCATACTCGCTCGGTCGGGAGCATACGAAGTGGTGCTCTCAACCGATTCGTCCCGTTTCGGGGGCTACGGCAACGTAGATGAAACGACGGTACATTTCACCCAGTTCGATCCGCTTTACAGTCCAAAGGGGAAGGAATGGCTTAAGCTCTACCTTCCCGCGCGCACTGCGCAAGTGCTACGTCGCAAGAAATAGGGCAGACAAGGATAAAAAACGAATAGTCCCCGATGGCACACACTGCCGTCGGGGACTACCTTGTTTTTTGGAGGTTCTATTCCGGTTTGAGGTCGAAATCGTTGATGAACGTGCCCATATACGGGTTGTCTTTTTTCATCCGGTCGAGCACTTTAGCCGGACGCCATGTCGATGGCGGGGCCTCGTCGTCGCTGGCGATGATGTCGACGTCGAGCGTGATGAAGTCGTTGTTCAGCCGGTCGGCGATGAATTGGAGAATTGCCGGCTTGGCATCGGTCATCTGCTGCTGCTGGATGAGCGAGAGAGTGCGTATGGAGTAGTGGTTTTCGCCGACGCGCGAAGGCCGGCAAGTTGCCATAGCGTTTGCGACAATTTTTTCGGTTGGATTTTCCCTGGCATATTCGTCCCATGCTTTCAGAAAGTCGTCATCAGAGAAGGGTTGCTGCCGTTTTGGGGCGACAGCCTGTTGTTCTGCGGCTTTTGGCGTGCTCGTTCCGTGAACCGACAGGTTTCCCATTCCGGAAATGGATCGTATGTGGCCTATAGCTCCCATTGGTTGACGTGGAGCGGCGGCGTGTTGTGGGATTCCGTGCTGTGGCGGAACAGCCGAGGGTGTTGGAGCCGCCTGTTGGGCTGGCTGTGGAATGGGCGACGGAGGCGGCGGTGCTTCTTCCGCGGGAGCGGTGGGTTGAGGCTTCGGAGCGGCTTGAGGAACTGCAGCTTGAGGCTTTGGAACGGCTTGCGGAGCAGGATTAGGCGTGGCGGCTTGAGGAGCGATTTTTCGTAGCGGCCCCTCTCCCATGCCGCTGTCAGCGGGGGAGGGGCTTAGCAATTGGCACAGTTGGATGAGTGTAAGCTCAACGAGAAATTGCTTGTTGGTGGCGACGCGGTAGTTGAGGTCGGCTCGGTTGCAGAGGTCCATGGCACGGTAAAGGAATTGCGGAGAGCAATTTTGCGCTTGAAGGGCCATGGCGTTGCGCACGTCGTCGGAGGCTTCCAGCAGGCATATTGTCTGTGGGTCTTTCGCCACCATAAGGTCGCGGAAATGACCGGCGAGGCCGTTGATGAAAAATTGCGAGTCGAAGCCTTTGTCGCGTATTTCCTTATATATAAGGAGAGACTCCTGCACGTTTCCGCTGAGGAAAGCGTCGACGAGGCGTGTATAGTATTCGTAGTCGAGTACGTTAAGGTTTTCGATGGTCGATTGGTAGGTGATGTTGCCACGTGAAGAAGCCGCCACTTGGTCGAAAATCGAAAGGGCATCGCGCATTGCGCCGTCGGCTTTGCGGGCGATGACGTTCAGAGCGGCGTTTTCAGCTGTAATTCCCTCTTGCCCGGCCACCCACTGCAGGTGGTCGATCATATCTTGAATTGTGATGCGGTTGAAGTCGTAGATTTGGCATCTCGACAAGATTGTGGGAATTATTTTATGCTTTTCGGTGGTGGCGAGGATGAAAATCACGTAACTCGGCGGCTCTTCGAGTGTTTTGAGAAACGCGTTGAAGGCGGCTGTGGAGAGCATGTGAACCTCGTCGATGATAAACACGCGGTAGCGGCCGGTGGTGGGAGGAATCAGCACTTGATCCACGAGATTGCGGATGTCCTCCACGCCGTTGTTGGAGGCGGCGTCAAGCTCAATGATGTTGAGCGAGCGGCCCTCGTTGAAGTCGCGGCAGGAGTCGCATTCGTTGCAGGCGTCGCCGTCGGGGGTGCGGTGTTGGCAGTTGATGGTTTTTGCGAAGATTCGCGCGCACGACGTTTTCCCCACTCCGCGGGAGCCGCAGAAGAGGTAGGCGTGGGCGAGGCGGTCGGTGGCGATGGAGTTTCTCAGCGTTGCGGTGAGGGCTTTCTGCCCCACGACCGAGCCGAAAGTCGAAGGCCTGTATTTTCGCGCTGAAACGAGATAGGATTCCTCCATAGTTTTATTCTTTTATTCTTTTTTCTTGAAATAGTCGTTGTGAATTTTAATGCCGAAAATAATCGCACTCATAATCGTTGTTGACACATTTGTCACAAGAAGGGGGATGTTTCCGGTCAGGCCTCCCTGAATGGCGAAGAAAAGTCCGCCTAATCCCATGAGCAGGAATGTGCCCAAAGCGATGTCGTCGGTTGATTTTGTGCGGATTGTTCGGATAGTCTGAGGCAGATAGCCAAGCATCAATAAGACGCTGGCAACGTAGCCGACAATGTCGGAAATTAAAGTATGTTCCATGATAATAGGGGGTTATTTGTTTGTGAATCGTTTAACTTGTTCGTTGATGAGGGCATCGTCGTCGAAATAGTTGATGCGCATGGCGCGGCGGACGTCGTCGAGCGTGGCGGCGGCTGCTGCACGGGCTGTGGCGCAACCTTGACGGAGGATGTCGTAGATTTCGGGGATGTGCTGTTCCCAATATGCGCGTCGTTCGCGGATTGGGGCGAGCGTTTCGTCGAGCACTTTCATAAGGAATTTCTTCACCGTTCCGTCGCCGAGGCCGCCGCGGGTGTAGTGGGCTTTCATCTCGTCGAGCGAGGCGTAGGAGTCGGAATATCGGGCGAAATGGTCGGGCGTGGAGAATGCGTCGAGATAGATGAACGGGCAGTTCCCTTCAAGGTGTCCGGGGTCGTCGACGGAGAGGTGGAGCGGGTCGGTGTACATTGATTTGACTTTTTTCTCCACTTCTTTTTTCGAGTCGGAAATATAGATGCAGTTTCCGAGCGACTTCGACATTTTCGCCTTGCCGTCAATGCCCGGGAGCCGCATCGAAGCGGCGTTTTCGGGGAGGAGAATGTCGGGCTCGACGAGGGTCGGGCCGTAGATGTTGTTGAAGCGGCCGACAATTTCGCGAGTGAGTTCGATCATCGGAGCCTGGTCCTCGCCGACAGGCACCGTCGTGGCGCGGAAGGCAGTGATGTCGGAAGCCTGGCTCACGGGATAGCAGAAGAAGCCCACGGGAATCGAGGCCTCGAAATTGCGCATTTTTATTTCTGTCTTAACGGTGGGGTTGCGCTGCACGCGCGACACCGTCACGAGATTCATATAGTAGAAAGCCAGCTCTGTCAGCTCGGGGACGGCCGACTGGATGAAAATCGTGGTTTTCGCCGGGTCGATGCCCACCGAGAGATAGTCGAGAGCCACCTCTATGATGTTCTGGCGTATCTTTTCAGGATTGTCGGCATTGTCGGTGAGCGCTTGGGCGTCGGCAATCATGACATAAATTTTGTCATATTCTCCCGAATTTTGAAGCTCCACGCGACGGCGAAGCGAACCCACGTAGTGTCCGAGATGCAAGCGGCCAGTCGGGCGGTCGCCGGTAAGGATGATTTTTTCCATAATTATATTATATTTTTACAAAATTAGTGCAAAGCGAGTGCAGAACAAAAAAAAAGAGGAAGTTTTTTGTTTTTTATGCTGAAACGCAGCCTAATTTCGCCGCGCCAGCGTCGGTTGTCGTGTGTGTTGCGTTGACAACGCAACACACCGGACTGGCGGCGAAAAAAGCCACCGACACGGATGCCGGTGGCTTGGTAGGGACGATCGGGATCGAACCGATGACCTCTGCAATGTGACTGCAGCGCTCTGAACCAGCTGAGCTACGCCCCTATTGCAATTGCGGTGAAAGAAACACACGTTTCATCTATGGTCGGGGTGAGAAGACTCGAACTTCCGACCTCCACGTCCCGAACGTGGCGCGCTAGCCAACTGTGCTACACCCCGAAAGCTGCGGCGGTCCGAAGGCTTTTCTGCCCCCTCGCCGCTTTAGCGACTGCAAAATTAACTCTTTTTTTTATTATCGGCAACATTTCGGTGATTTTTTTGATATTGTGCCGTTTTTTGCGAATACATTTTTGCGAATACATAAACGGTAAATAGCCCGACAGCATTCGGCCATCGGGCTTTCATTTGCTTTATTTTTCGCAATGACGTTATTTTTTTGT
>CADBML010000206.1 GCA_902795825.1 uncultured Bacteroidales bacterium | reverse complement strand
TCGACATCCACGATGGCATCATCCACAAGCGAGCCAATGGCTATTGCGATTCCGCCCAAACTCATTGTGTTGATTCCCAACCCGAACAGATGCATTATCACGATTGTGATTAGTATTGAAATCGGCAATGCCACGACTGAGATAAATGTTGTGCGTGGATTCATCAAGAAGATAAACAACACAATAATCACAAACAGTGCGCCCTCGAGCAATGCTTCGCCAAGATTGCCTATTGATGTGTTGATGAAATCAGCCTGTCTGAAGATGTCGGTTTTGACCGTAACGTCGTGAGGAAGATTCTCTTTAATGCCTGAAAGGGCGTTTTCTATGCTTTCCGTGAGTTGGATTGTGCCGGCCGCGGGTTGTTTAGTCACGGTCATCAAAACGGCGGGTTTCGCATCAAGAGAGCCAGTTCCCAAGCGGGGAAGTTTCACGCCTTCAACTACATCGGCTATGTCGCCGATTGTCACCGGCTTGCATCCGTCGGTTTTAATCACCGATTTTGCAATGTCGTCGAGCGATGTGGTGTTGATGTCGCCCTTAACGATATACTCGTTGCCGTACTCGTTTATGATTCCGCCGCTGGCGTTAGCATTAATGTCGCGGACTGCGGCATCAACTTCGTCGAGTGTCACATTAAGCTGTCTCATCCGTTCAGGCGAAAGTTGTATCTGATACTCCTTGACATCGCCACCGATTACGGCCACTTGCGACACTCCGCCAATCGATAAGAGCCTCGGACGGATGACACGGTCGGCCAACGAACGCAACTCAGCAATTGACGTACTGTCGGCACGCAATCCGATGATGAGCATTTCTCCCAAAATTGATGATTGCGGTCCAAGAGTGGGCGACTTGACTCCAGGCGGAAAATCCGACGCAATCGTTGAGAGTTTTTCCGACACTATTTGGCGAGCTTTATAAATATCGGTTGTCCAGTCAAATTCAACCCAAACGATTGAAAAGCCTGAAGATGATGACGATCTCACACGCCGAACTCCTGTAGCTCCGTTTACTGCCGTCTCTATGGGAAACGTCACAATTTTTTCCACTTCTTCGGGAGCGTAGCCAGGCGCTTCTGTCATAACGACAACAGTCGGCGCATTCAAATCAGGGAAAATATCCACTTCCGTGCGCATAAAAGCGACAATTCCGAGAGCTAAAATCAGCACTGACAGCAAAACCACTATCAGCCTGTTGTTTAGCGAGAATCGAATAATTTTGTTTAGCATGGTGTGTGGATTTTAATGATTGTGGGTATGACCTTCGGGAACCGCGCCCGACGACTCTGCAAGATGAACCACAATAGCGCCGCCGCTCACTACGGTTTCGCCTTCTTTAAGTCCATTGGTTATCTCAATTTTTTGACCGTTATCCATTCCAAGTGTCACCTGTCGTTTCTCGTAACAATCCTCTTCATGCTGAACGTAAACGTAATATTTGCCCTGTTGCTCTACGATTGCGTCTTTGGGCAAGGCGATGGAATTAGCAGAGTCGTTGCCGATAAGATAAACTTCCACAAAACTCCCTGATGGCAGATTGCCATTATTATCGAATGTGAAATAGACCGGAATATATCCGCCTTCAGATGTGTTGGCCGTGGATGAAACACATTTGCCATTCATTTCCGACAGCGAATATACCGTGTCCGACGAGTTTGCGCGGATATTGGCCGTCTTTATTTGAGGCACAAATTGTGAATACTTCTCTGGTAGGTCAACACGCAATGTCAGCTGTGTGTTTTTCGACACTATGGCTATTTGCTGACCCACATCCACATATTCGCCCTCATTGACAAGGAGTTTCGTCACCACACCACTAATGGGAGCGGTTGCCGAACTCCCCGCACGACTGCCGGTGTATGCAGCATTGGCTTGATCGTATATCCGTTTGGCCTCGTTGTACTCTTTTGTCGAAACGATTCCGTCGTTGTGAAGAGGGGTTATCCTGTCAAGCTCGCGTTTGGCCGCCTCATAGGCCACACGGGCAGCTTCATTGGCATCGCCGCCCGATATTCCTTTGGCCGACACATAACCGATGGCTGCCCCTTGAGCCACTTTTTTGCCTTCGACAAGTCCCTTTGTCAAATGGATAATCCCAGCAGATTTTGCCGAAACAACTCCTTGTCCGATTGCTGCCGATGTTATCTGGCCCGTGGCTCTGATAACCTGCTGAAACGGTTCGGCAACAACTTTCGACGTTTTTACACCGAACTTTTCGGCTTTCTCATGCTCAAGGACAATTTCAAAATCGTCATGATCATGATGATGTTCGCCGTCATGGTCGTGCTCGTCATCATGGTTATGGTCATGTTCGACTGATTCGTGGTGGTGATGATGAGCCAATTCATCGCTTCCGCCTTGATTACAACTCCACATTGCGGAAATCGACATCACCAAAAATATCCTAAAAATATAATATAACTTGCTCATAATTTAATATATAAGGGGGTTTCTATAAATTGCCTTTCAGAAAATTCAGAGATGATATTTTGAAGATACTTGGCAGGAGTGAGGGAGCAATGCGGGCATTGTGACCGAGCGACAGTCAAGTAGCGGCAAATATAACCATGAATTTACGAAAGAGTTCATTATTGTTGCTGTTTGATTTGAAATCTTGTTGAACGTGGAATTTATAGAAAGTCCCGTAAAGAAAATTAGCCCACAAATGATGCGGGAAAAAAAGTTCAAATTAACGACAAGTAATGGAAATAACGCATAAGGTTATGCGTCATCTGCCCCTGTCATGCGATGCATGGAGGAGCGCGCAAACTCTGACAACGGCAGAGTGGGGGAGGCGTGTAATTGTCAGAATATAAGGTTGTTACTTTTTCGGCTTGCGTATCAAAATCAAACACTCCCTCTATAGGGTCGCTTACTATTACGAAGCAAGGCAAAAAGTCAAAAGGTTGCGACGCAACATAATCATAGTCGGATATATGCAAACCGCAGCCATAATCATCATCACAATCTCGGCTATCATCGTTTTGTTCATGATGATAGCAAATATTATCGTGGTCATCATCACCATGATGAACCGAGTCTAACTCATCGTGATTTCCGCTAAAGAGTGCGATGCAAATAGAACCGTCGCCGTGATGATGATGAAACTGAACAAACGACGAAAAAAGCACAACCACACAGAGGAGTGCGGCAAGTATGCTATATGTTGCTTTTTTTGTCATTGTCAAAAACTCTTTGCAAAAGTACGAATAATTTTTCAAACAAACTGAAAAATTGAAAATTTTTGACGTGACAAGCAACAAGCAGAATTTGTCCACAATCTGTTGACGTGAAATAAATCAATATCAGATTACGTTTTCGTAAGCAATTTTATTAAGCCACTTTAGTTTCGGAAGTCACATCATAATGATTGTCAACCTTTTCGCATCGGAGATGCAATTACATCAAAGATGTAAAATATCTTTTACTCACGTGTGCAACCACGGAGAGGTCGAAACGTGGGGTATTAGGAGAGGTTGAACAGCGGCCTGATTGTGGAGATTGAGTGTGGTCTATAACGTTTATACTCACGAAACTTTAATAGCCTCCTTAATTCCATAAAATTGTCTTCAAATAATCGATAGGGAATAATCCATCACATCAAATTTAACATAATACCGATTATGGGCAAAACGGGCGAATAAGTTTCTAACCACAAAGTTTTCGTTTTATTCAATAATCAATGATGATATTCGCACAATAATTACCTTCAGTAAACAGCATACTCTACGTATAGTCCCGAAAGATTACCTCCGGAATCTTTGATATGCTTTATGAATAGCCTCACTTTCCATTGTCTATCTGCTTTCGTTGTAGCGTCATAAGTCGAAATGGTGATTAAATATCCGCCATTGTCAACTATGTCGGCCGCTGTAAATAAAACGGCCGGAATTGTCAACGGAATTTCAAATGCCGAATTGAATTGCCCTACGAGAGCAATTTTCGGCATCACAGTCACATTGCTGAATATCGACGACACCGAAATCTCTGGATTGTTGATGTTTACAGTCAACAAATGCCCTCTATCACTATCAATCGTAAAAATGTCATTAAGCCCAATTTGCAGCGTCTTAGATGATACTGATGTTGGCTCGAATGTTTCGCATGAACAAAGAGACAAAACGACAGACAGCACGACTGCCGTATATAAACAAAACTTCTTCATCATTGAATCTTTAATAATCAATATTTCAGCCTATTCCATTGGGCCACCATTCCACTTTGCTTTTTTCCACAAAGCCTATTTTCCCTTTGTATTTTATCTTATAAAATGCCCCGTCTGTCCCCAAGCAAGGAAAGGGCTCGGGATAACCCTCGTTAGGCGGAATCCGTTCGATTACTTTAGAACCATTATCCGGTCTTAAATAGACATCAACAACCTTATTGCCTCCATTATTCAGAATCACGCCTTGTCCATCCTCCGCCCTATAAGTCACCACTTTGCATTTACTTGATGACATCGACAATTCATTATCTCCAATTGAGTAAATAATGTAATCCCCCTCTTTACGCCGATAATCGCCTATATAATTACCTTTTAAGTCAATAACAACAGTCGCCGAGGCGTCTGGATATGGAACATAATCGTCAATCACCATTTCGCTCTCATCAATATACTCCTCATTTTCCGAGTCATCATCTCCGCCAAAAACACCGATATGAAAATAATCTTCGGCCACTTCAGCCAACTCACCGTCAGGTTGGCCATATATCATCTCTTTTTTGCCGTCAAAAAGAGTGAAACCTTTCATCGGCGACTTCGACCATTCGCTTACATAACTATCATTAATCTCTTTGTCGCGAATCTCTCTCTCAACTTTGCCGACAATAGCCCCGATATATTTATTTTTTATACCCTCAACATTGACACGGTTGTCAATATGCTCGGAATTGAATTCAAACTCTACGTTTTCCTTTTCAGTGACTTCCGTCAACGATTTGTCATCTGCGCTCCATGTCCCATGCCATTTGATTGTAAAACAGAGGTCAACAGGCGACATGTACAACACATCGCAGACGGCATTAAACGTATGCTCCGCCGAATTGTACCGCACAAAGTAATCAGACATTCCCTCAATGTGCACGCCCTCAGCATCTTGTTCATCGATTGGCTGATAGCCGCAGCACCACACGCCATCAAAAAGTTTCTCAATCTCAGAGTCGCCCTTAATCGACTCCACCGGCCCTTTATTATTCGCCGATGAGCCGCAACCTACTACTACTACAATGAGCGCGAGCAACACAAATCTAATTATCCGTTCCATTTCATCACCATTTTAATGATTTTTTCACATGCCTTCTCATAACTTTTGGGATATACCGCCGTCAAATAAGGCATAGCATATAAACCGCCTATGCATATATCATCGCCTATTTCGTGAGACTCCTCAAGCAAATCCTCCGCCCCAACCTTCATATAATATACTCTTCCGTCGGATAAATAGCCGGAATAAATAGAATGTTTCGGAGCAGAATAAGTGATGCTCTCTATGGTTGAGCCATTTGCCAACACGTGGCTCACATCAGGAAAATTGCCAACAGCACCGCGATAAGTCATAACTTCATAACAAATATCAACCGGTCCGAAAGAATAAACCAAATCGCCCCATTCGTAATCATCACCCTTGGTCTTTCTCATTACCGACGGCACCGAAAAGCCCCGACCTGTTGAAATCCAATTTGCTTCGGCAAGAGATGAATTCTTACGCGGAGCCGACGATTTGTCGGGAGCGTTTGGAAAATAGATGTAAACATAAACGCGTTCGGTAGTGAATCCCGGCGAGATATAGAGTCCGCCCGGCGTATGCCACATTCCCGACTTCACCCATTCGTACCCTTCCGATTCGATAGCCTTGTCGAGTCGGTCGCACTCATATTCACTGTCGTAGTCAGTGCGGCTAAGAGCAATGCCGGTGATGCGTGCATCGTTGTTCCGTGGTGAGCTGTCGAAGAAATACTGTAACCGAACACCGTCGGGAGTATCGTATTTGGCCTGTTTGTCGGTCACCTTCGATTTGGCTATTTCACCGCCGAATTGACTTGCTGTCATGCCCGACGATGAAAGGCGACTGAGAATCGTGAACACAAACGACTTGAAATCGCCGTCATAAACCGGCGGATAGAACGGCTCCATGAATGAGATGCTGCCGTAATCCGCTTCAAACGAGTTCCCTACTTCATCCGCGACCTCACTGCTTTTAAAAAAAGTGAAGTTGGAATCGTCAGCAGGTTTAGCCGTATTCCAGACAATGTGAAACACAATTATCCCGACGACAGCAACACCGACAGCTACGAGCCACCAGATATTCTTGTGGCTCTTCTGTCCTAATTCATCCAAATTCTCATCCAAATCTTCTCTTTGACCACTCGCCGCCTGTATTGACGCGTCGGTGGTTGATGACAGTGGCGTGGTTTGCACCGTGTCGGGTTCTGCGAGTATTTTGCGTTTTTCGGCCGCCACCTCCTCAGCGGTCAGCACTCCCCTCGCCTTCAAGTCGCGGAGTTCGAGAAGCCGGTTGATATTCGATTCGTCCATTTACTGCAGCCTTTTCGTCATTTCTATAATTTCATCTTATCATTCTCAAAGTATTATGTCATCGGCTTTGAAATAAGCGTAAGATTCTGACAATGCCAAAGCGCCCCGACATAATCTGAGATAAAAATTTACGACGAAGGGAATAACCTTTTAAAATGCTAATTTATATTCTATTCCACGGGAGTCAATTTTAAACAAAGGGCAAGTCCAACCAAGAACGCCGAAAGTCGTTATTGTGGTTGAACCGTATTCCTTTGAAGTTGTCCACGAGCAAATTCCGATTGAATGATATTTCAAATGGCCTTTTAGACTGGCGAAGTTAAACATAATGTCTCCAAAGCTATACCCATCGACCAATAGTTTTGCCGACGCATCATCTATACGCTGTTCTACAACTTGACGATGATCGGATTCAGATGGATTGTAGTGCCACATTACCCAAACACATACGGCAATCAACACAATTGAAACACACCCTTTTATCCATGAGCCGTCATCATCATCTTCGTCTTTGTCATTTTTAGAGCCACTGCTCCGTTGTTGAAGCTCATTGTTCTTTGTTTCCATGTTTTTAACTCTTGTATCTTGCTTGTTGTCTTTCAGTGAAACAACCTCGATTGACTCCTCCGCTTTTTTCTTTGCGTTAAGATATTCCTCATCACTCAAAATCCCGGATTCATGTAATTCCGCAAGTTGCGCCAATTTGTCCTCTTTTTCCATTGTTTAAAAGTATTAAAAAAGTTAATGTAAAGTTATCTTTCAAGAATTTTTTTCGTTTCTGCGACAAACTCTTCCTGTGTCAGAATGTCTGCGTCAAGTAATTCTTTCAGCTTCATCAGCATCTCTTTCTTTTTTTCAAACGTCAATGCAGCAGCTGATGGCTCGACTTGGGTTAACGTCGGCTCTAAAACTTGCTTCGGTTCTTCACCGGGATGGTGGTGTGGCGATGGCGGCGCAGACGACGCATCAAAAAAATAATCGGTATCGGAATTATTTCCGTTCCACTCCTCAAGGAATCTCTTTCTATCGCCTACAACCATCAATAATATATAACCAACCAAGAAAATCAAAAGGCCGAAGATGGCCATGATTGCTTGAATCGCCTCATCTTTCACTAATAGAGCAAGGAGATTGATAGCAAAACCGACAATCCATAGAATTAACACTGATTTAAATCGATTCTTAACATTTGAAGATAGAAGAATCAATCCGATAAAATCCAAAACTCCTGTAATTAACTCAACATATTCTTGAGTTGATGTTGATTTTAACATGCTTTTGAAAGATAGCACAGTAGAGATGGTAAAAAGCCACGCCGCAACAACTGAAACCTTATTGTCTATGTCTTTAGATGCATATACAACAACAGTCAGAGACACTAATAAATCAGGGACTTCAAGAACAAGAATACCCAAGAGATTCATGTTTTTCTCATCAAAGTCAAGTGAACCTCCGATAAGAATGACGAGGAAAAGCAATGCACAAAATATGCCCACCATCCACCGCAAGGAAATAGTACTTAAAGAATTGAGAACAGACCTCATAATATTTTATATTTGGATAATACTATATATTGTTGCACATAAAAAGGGCGCGGCCGACTCATTCTTCGCCAGTCGGCCGTGGAAAAACCTTAATGTGAAAGAATGGGAAAATCGACCCGCC
>CADBML010000205.1 GCA_902795825.1 uncultured Bacteroidales bacterium | reverse complement strand
TTCTTTTGTCTTTTCTTTTTCGCGGAGCAAATTATGCAATGTGAATTATGCATTTTGTATTGAAAAAATGTTCTTCTGTCATTTTTCTTTTCCTTTTGGGGGCACATATTGAGGCACATGTTGAAGTGACCGATTCGGGTTTAATGGCATATCTTTTCGGCGTTACGTTTTTTTTGTGTAATTTTGCAGTCGAGTTATGGACTATAAAGTAGAAGCTACTCTCGACGACAGCAATGCCCGCGCCGGACTGATTACCACCGACCACGGACAAATCGAAACTCCCATTTTTATGCCCGTCGGCACTGTGGGGAGTGTCAAGGCCGTGCATTTCCACGAACTACGCGACGACATCGGTGCGCAAATCATCCTCGGCAACACTTACCACCTATATCTCCGCCCTGGCACAGACATTCTCTACCGTGCCGGCGGCCTTCACAAGTTCAACGGTTGGGACCGCCCCATTCTCACCGACAGCGGCGGCTTCCAAGTGTTTTCGCTTGCCGAAAACCGCAAATTGACCGATGAGGGCGCTCATTTCCGCTCCCATATCGATGGGTCGAAGCATCTGTTCACGCCTGAAAAGGTGGTTGATATCCAGCGTATTATCGGTTCGGATATAATGATGGCTCTCGACGAATGTCCTCCGGGGGAGTCGGAATACAGCTACGCAAAACGGTCGCTCGAGTTGACTACGCGTTGGCTACGCCGTGGATGGGAACACTATAACGCTACGGAATGTCCTTACGGACATCATCAGGCGTATTTCCCTATCGTTCAGGGGTGTAAATATCCCGACTTGCGACGCGAAGCCGCCAAGATGGTTGCCGACCTCGGTGCGGAAGGCAATGCCATAGGCGGGCTTGCCGTGGGCGAACCCACGGAAACGATGTACGAGATGATTGAAATCGTCAACGAAATCCTTCCCGCCGACCGGCCGCGCTATCTTATGGGCGTAGGCACTCCCGTCAATATCCTCGAAGCCATCGACCGCGGCGTTGATATGATGGACTGCGTAATGCCCACGCGCAACGGCCGCAACGGCATGCTTTTCACCCGCCGCGGCACGATGAATATGCGCAACCGCAAATGGGCCGACGACTTCTCCCCGCTTCAGGAAGACGGGCCTTCAATGGTCGACCGCATCTATTCGAAAGCGTACGTGCGCCACCTGTTTGTCGCCAATGAGATTCTCGCGCTTCAAATCGCGTCAATCCATAATCTCGCTTTCTATCTCTGGCTCGTCAAGGAGGCGCGCCGCCACATCATCGACGGCGATTTCAAGCGTTGGAAAACCGAAATGGTTGAGGTGCTCGACCGCAGGCTATAATTCTATACAACAATGAATTTCAGGCGCATACGGACACTCGACTTATACATCATCCGAAAATTCCTCGGAACGTATATCTTCGCCATTCTGCTGATTTTGGCGATTACGGTGATGTTCGACATCAACGAAAAACTCGACGCCTTCCTGAAAGCGCCTCTGAGAGAAACCATCTTCGACTATTTCGTCAACTTCCTCCCCTACTTCGCCAACCAGTTCTCTCCGCTGTTCACTTTTATCGCCGTGATTTTCTTCACGTCGAAACTTGCAGGCAACTCCGAAATTATTGCCATGAGGGCTTCTGGCCTTTCCTACAAGCGGATGCTCGTCCCATATATGGCTTCTGCCGCGGTGATTGCGCTCGTCACTTTCATTCTCGGCGCTTACATCATCCCTCCGGCAAATGTCAAACGAATTGAGTTTCAGAACACTTACGTCAAGAACAAACGTGTCGATTACGGCAGCAACATCCAAATCCAAGTGGCTCCCGGGCAGATTGCCTACATGACACGTTTCGACAACATCACCCGCACGGGCTACAAGTTCTCGCTCGAGTCGTTCAAGGACAAGAAACTCGTGTCGCGACTGACCGCCCAGACAATCCACTACGATTCAGTCAACTCATGGAGAGTCACCGACTATATGATTCGCGACTTCAAAGGTATGCGCGAATACATCACCCGCGGCCAGACGCTCGACACAATCATCCCGATCCAACCGTCGGACTTCCTTATTTCCAAAAACGACTTCGAGAAACTCACGTCGCCGGAGCTTTACCGCTACATTCAGCAGCAGAAAGAGCGCGGCGTGGCCAACATAAAGGGCTTTGAAATCGAATACGAAAGGCGCATAGCCCAGACGGCCGCCGCATTCATCCTGACGCTTATCGGGATGTCGCTGTCGGCGAGGAAAGTAAAGGGCGGCATGGGATTGAACATCGGCATCGGTCTGCTACTATCGTTCACCTACATACTTTTCTCCACCGTCACATCGTCGTTTGCCATAAGCGGGCTGACATCGCCGCGTGTGGCGATGTGGATTCCAAACATCTTCTTCGCCGCGATAGGCCTTTTCCTCTACCACCGCCTCTCGAAAGGATAATCCCAAACGGTCATTAGGCAGTTCATGCCATTTTTTCTCATACAAGTCCGTCCTTCAGAAATTTTCTCAAATGCAGATGGACAATTCCCCCGTCGTCCGACCTTTCGACAAGTGGCGTCATTGATATCACATACTTTGGATAATTATCCCGGATGGCCCGAAGATTACCAAATTCGCGGTCACGGGTTTGCTCATTGGATATGATATATGACGCTTGGACGTATGCCCTTTCTCCGCCAGGTTTTGAGCACACGAAATCTATTTCTTTTGAATTCAATTGGCCCACATAAACCTCATAGCCCAAACGAATCAAATGATTGTATATGACGTTTTCTATCACTTTCTCTATGTCGCCCTCACGTGTGCCGCCCACGAGCGCGTTTCGGATGCCGTTATCCTCGAAGTAATATTTGTCGTTGTTTTCAAAAATACGCTTGCCATGAATGTCGTAACGATTAACGCAATGGACAACGTACGCACTGCAAAGATATTTAACATAGCTGAGGACAGCAGTAGTAGTTATTTTTTCTCCTTGCGACACCATATACTTTGATATGCTGTTTGCTGAAAATAATTTGCCGGCATTGTCGGCAAGGAATCTGACGAGATTCTCCAAAAACGGCACATTACGGATTTGATTGCGTAAAATGACATCTTTGAGCAGTACGGTGTGATAAATGTCAGTCTGATACTCCCGCGAATCCTGTTCGTCCAATCCAATTTTAACCAACCCGGGCAGACCTCCATATTGAATGTATTTAGCCAGCGTATCGTCATTGTCGGCCAAATTGTGAAAGAGAATAAACTCCCCGTAGCTTAGAGCCTGAACATATATTTCTTTATAGCGGCCACCGATCAGTGTGCTCAAATCGCCACTAAGCATTTTTGAGTTCGATCCCGTAACTACTATTTCTATGTTGGGCTCCTCATAATAGCTACGCAACGACCTTTCAAAACCGTCAATATCCTGAACCTCATCGATCAAAACATAATTCCGCTTATTGTTAATAAGGTTTTCGTCAATGTAAGCATTTAAATCCAAATATGTTCGAATTGTGTCAAAATCTTTCTTTTCTTTGTCGATATAAATGATATGTGAATCGGCTTCAGCGGCAACCCTGTCACGCAATTGACGCAAAATGAAGCTTTTGCCCACTCTACGCTGACCAGTCAGTATGATTATTGTGTCTTTGCCGAACCATCGTTCAATTTTGTCAATATAAGTTTGCCGTACTATCGCTTTCATATCTCTGAATATGTTTTAGAATTTTTCATTTATAATTAAAACTTTTCGCAAAGTTAGTAAATTTATCCATTATAAACGATAAATTTGCAAAAATTTCGATTTTTCATCTTTATAGACAAATTTTATCACTTGCGTAAACCTATGTCGCAGGATAAACAAAAACAATAAAAAGCCGCAACGTCGGAACACAAGAACAGTTTTTTAATGCATAATGCACAATGCACAATGCATAATTGGCTCCGCACGAATTCATGGAGACAACTCAAACAACTTGCCCACAACCCAAACAACAGAAGTTTAACACGAATTGCCATCAATCAGTCATAAATTATTAAAAAATTAATGGTCAATTCCTGATAATTTGTGTTTGAAACCTGTTCTTATGTTCTTTTGTCTTCCCCCACCCCACTCGCGGAGCAGATAATCCACTATGCAGTTAATACGGATCGACGTCGTAGTAAATGACGAGGGAGCGCATGTCCTGACGCTGGCGCACTTCGGCGTAAAGGTTGCGCAGATGGGTCTTCACGAGCCGCATATCCACTCCCGTCTCCACTTTAAGCATAACCATCTGAATGAACATCGACTGCACTTTCGCCACATGAGGCTGCACAGGGCCGGAAACGCGGCTGCCGAACATGGAATACAGCCGGTCGGCATAAAAGCGGGCGAAGAGATAGGCTTTCTCCGCATTGGTGTGTTTCAAATAAATGTAAATGACGCGGGTGAACGGCGGATAGGCAAACGCGCGCCGCTCCTCGATTTCGTGGGCGTAGAAACCATCGTAGTCGTGATTGGCCACAAATCCAAGAATAGGGTTCTCCGGCTCAAATGACTGAATCACTACCTTGCCGCGATCTTTACGTCGGCCCGAGCGACCTGAGACCTGCTCAAGCATATTGAACGCGCGCTCCGCCGAGCGGAAATCAGGATAGTTGATCACAGCGTCGGCATTCATCACTCCCACGAGGCTCACACCGTCGAAGTCAAGCCCCTTCGTCACCATCTGCGTGCCCACGAGTATTCCCGCTTTTCCCGCCGAGAACGTGTCGATGATGTCGGAATACGACGACTTATTGCGGGTGGAGTCAAGATCCATGCGCAATATTTTCGTGTCGGGGAAAAGCGTTGCCGTCTGCTCCTCGATGCGTTCTGTGCCATAGCCTTTCTGCTCAATACCGGGTTCACCGCACGCCGGACACTTTTCAGGCACCTGATAAGTGGCTCCGCAATAGTGACACTCAAGAAGATTCGACGAGCGGTGGAATGTCAATGAAACGTCGCAATTGTCGCATTTCTTCACCCATCCGCATTTCGAGCATTGAGCCACGGGGGCAAAGCCGCGCCGGTTGTGGAAAAGAATCACCTGTCCGCCAGAAGTCAGCGCATTCCTGACATGGGTAGCCATAGTGCCGGAAAACATTCCCTCAAGCCGCATACGTTTCCGCTCGTCCTTCAAATCAACGACCTCGATTTCAGGAAGTTCGACATCGTTATAGCGGACGAGCAATTCGACATAGCCGTATTTGCCGCTTTTGGCTTTATAATATGTTTCGACCGAAGGAGTCGCACTGCCGAGAAGCACTTTCGCGCCATGCATTGTGGCAAGGAGGATGGCGCAGTCGCGGGCATTGTAGCGCGGCGCGGGGTCGAATTGCTTGTAGCTCGATTCGTGCTCCTCATCAACCACCACAATTCCTAAGGAAGCGAACGGCAGGAACAACGACGACCGCGCCCCTACCACCACACAAGGCTCGTCGCTACGCAAGAGGCGGCGGTAGATGTCGACCCGCTCGTTGTCGGAGAATTTGGAGTGGTAGATCACCACCTTATCACCGAAAACGGCCTGTAGGCGGCGTGTGAGCTGGGTGGTGAGCGCTATCTCAGGCACAAGATAGAGAGCCTGTTTTTTCTGGCGCAGCACATAGTCGATGAGATGGATGTAAAGCTCCGTTTTGCCGCTTGACGTGACGCCGCGGAGAAGAGTGACAGCATAATCGCGGAAATTCTGATGAATGGCATTTAGGGCTTTGGTCTGGACATCGCTCAGTTCGGGAAGCGGTTTCACTTTCGTGTCAACTGGCGAGAAACGCCCCACTTCCTTAAAGACGACTTCGACAATGCCTTTTGCCGCCAAAGCATTGACAATGGCGGATGTGAGACCTGTGCGATTTAGGAGCGTGGCGCGCGCCACGTCTTTAAGTTCGGCACCGTGGCGCATGAAGTCGCTCATTTCGAGCAGTGCCACGAGCATATTCTCCTGTTTCTTGGCTCTCGACACAGAATCGAAAAACTCATGAACTCGGTCGTTGTCGCCTTTCTCAGCAAGCAGGCGCACATAAGCCTCGCGCTTCGAGCGGTAGCGCTCGACGATTTTCTCCGACACCACCACGGCCCTTTTCTCCAACAGCCTCGCCACCCGAGCCTCAGGGTTCACAATTCCCGACTTGCGCTGAATTTGTGCCGGCGTCATGCGGCCTTCGTCGCTGAGCAAACGGCATATCGCGGCCTCCGCCTCTGTGAGGGCATTGCTCCCGTCGGGTTCGATTTCGAAGTCGTCGTTAATTTCGACGAAAGTTTCGCTCTCAATCTTCAATCCTGCCGGAAGTGCCGCTTTCATCACATCGCCGACAGAGCACAGATAATAGTCGGCGATCCAATTCCAGAACTTAAGCTGCGGATGACGCAGAATAGGCTCATCGTCGAGTAGCATCGTCAACTCTTTGACGTCGAAGCCCTCCGGCTTGATGTGAGTGATGGCCACTACGATGCCTGTGTAGAACTTTTTTGTTCCAAACTGCACAAGAAGCCTCGACCCCACTTTGACACGGTCGTTCATCGACTCGGGAATGGAATAAGTGTAGGTCGATGCCAGCGGCAGAGGCAATATCACTTCGGCAAAAAGCTGCATATAAGGTGGCATGATTTCGGCATCCAAAATTACAAAATAATCGCCAAACATTGCCCAAATTTCGGCAGAAATAGCCTCCGACCAATCCGTTTTTTGGATAATTGGGGGATTCTTCGTAATTTTGCGACGCATTTTGAGAGATTAGAAAATTATTTCATAAGATATGAAACCGACATTGCTAGTGCTTGCCGCCGGAATGGGAAGCCGTTACGGCGGATTGAAGCAACTCGACAAACTGGGCCCCAACGGAGCCACAATCATGGATTATTCCATCTACGACGCTATCAGAAGTGGCTTTGGAAAAGTGGTGTTCGTAATCCGCGAGGATTTCGAAGCCGATTTCCGGGAAATTGTCCTTTCAAAGTACTCCGACAGCATACCGACGGAAGTCGTGTTCCAATCGCTCGACAAACTCCCTGAGGGATTCACCTGCCCCACCGACCGCACTAAGCCCTGGGGCACGAACCACGCCATAATGATGGGCGAGACCGTCATCAACGAGCCGTTCGCCGTCATCAACGCCGACGACTTCTACGGCCGCAACACATTTGAAGTCATGGCAAAAGAGCTTTGCCGTCAGCGTGGACGCGCGGGCGACTACTGCATGGTGGCTTTCGAAGTGGGTAATACGATGTCGGAAAGCGGCACTGTGGCCCGCGGCGTTTGCGAAGTCAAGAACGGCGAACTGGTCACCGTAGTCGAACGCACTGCCATCGGCTACAACGAGCATCACGACATCGTTTTCACCGACGAAAACGGCATGGTTCAGCATCTCGACCCGGCAACACCCGTGTCGATGAATATGTGGGGGTTTACGCCCGACTATTTCGACTATAGCAACGAGTCGTTTGCCGAATTTCTCAAATTCAACATCGACCGTCCCAAAGCTGAATTCTTTATTCCGATGGTGGTAAACGAGATGATGACAAAAGGGTTGGCAACGGTGAAAGTGCTCACCACGAAATCGCGTTGGTTTGGAGTGACTTACGCCGACGACCGCGCCGGTGTCGTTGAAAAACTCGCCCGTCTGCACGCCGAGGGCGAATATCCCGATAAAATGTTCTAATCCCTACGCCCGAACAAATACAGTTTGCCGACTATGAGCGAAGTGGGAATCCTCCGATTTGAGCCGTATTTCAAGCAGGTGCTGTGGGGCGGCCATCGCATCAGGCCATTCAAAGGGATGGAGGCCGACGAAAAGCCCATCGGCGAAAGTTGGGAAATCTCAGGGCTCGAAGGCTTCGAGTCAGTAGTGAGCGACGGAAAATTCAAAGGAGAAAGAATCGACAGCCTCCTTGAAAAATACGGCGCCGACATTCTCGGCGAACGCCTCTCGCGCTCGTTCGGCAACAAATTCCCGCTTCTCATCAAGTTTATCGACGCGGAAAAGGATTTTTCCATCCAAGTCCACCCCGACGACAGGCTCGCGAAACACCGACACGGATGTTGGGGCAAAACCGAATTGTGGTACACCCTCGACCCCGTAGGCGATGCCTGCCTCTACTCCGGACTGCTCGAATCAATCACTCCAGAGCAGCTCAAGCAACACATAGATAACAACACCCTTGCTTCGGTGCTGGCGAAGTTCCACCCCACACGAGGCGATCTTTTCTACCTTCCGGCAGGCCGAATCCACAGCATCGGCGCCGGCAATCTTATTCTCGAAATCCAACAATCTTCCGACATCACTTACCGCGTTTACGATTATGACCGCACCGATAAAAACGGTAAAAAACGCGAGCTTCACACCGAATTAGCGGTCGGCGCAATCGACTACCGCGTGCACGAAGACTATATGCGTCACGTCAGACCGAAGTCAGACCGAGAGATTGTGATGAAAGAATGTCCGTTTTTCACCGCCACACTACTGCAAGCGACAAGAAATCACCGCATTTGGATTTCACGCTACGACTCATTCCGGATTGTTATCGCCATCTCTGGCAAGGGCGTTATTACCGACGATATCGGCAATTCCGCGTCAATCCGTCAAGGTCAGACGCTACTTATTCCCGCTTCAACGCGCTGGATTGACCTCATTCCCGAACCATCGGGTCTGGAGGTGGTGACCGCCTACGTCCAATGACGTCCTCAACACCTAAAAGCCTACTACGCAAAAACGCTGTTCCAGAGTGAATAAAGTCCACTTTTTCAATCCCGACAACGACCTCGCGTTGGCCGCAAATGTGGCGCAGTTCACCCCTCCGTCAAACCCACGAATGCTTCGGCAGTCGGGCGCTCTGCTGCCCCTCTGGTGGGCCGACGAGGGCGATTTCGTGTTGGTGGAAGAGATGGCCGACACGACAACAATCGAATCGTTTTGCCGGCACAACAACCTGAAAGCCAGAGTCGTGACAAAATTACCTACGGATGTTGCCGAAAATGTGGTGGGCGCGCCATGGGGTTGGTCGGCCAACTCAAAGATGATTCTACGCCGCGCAGGGGTCACCAACCTGCCATCCGACGCTCGGCTTTCGCGGTTGCGACAATTCTCCCACCGGCGCACGTCAATCGAAATCAACCGCCGGCTATCAGTGGATTACGGTCTGCCCACGCCGCCGCTTCCAATAGAAGTCAGCGACGAAACCGAACTCCGCTATATACTCCGCGATAGCCGCGATTACATCGCAAAATCGCCGTGGTCGAGCAGCGGCAGAGGCATGGCAGCGCTCGGCACCATGACCGAAAGCAATGCCCAGACATTCGCATCGGGCATCATAAAGCGGCAAGGTTCGGTCATTTTGGAAACGCCACTCGACAAAGCGGTTGATTTCGCAATGCTTTTCCGTAGCGGACCTGACCATCGGGTCTGCTATGCCGGACTATCCGTGTTCACAACTTCGCCTGCTGGCGGCTATGCGAGCAATGTTGTCGCCCCAGAAAGGCATCTTAATGAAATTCTAAACTCCTATGTATCACCCTCTACAATAGATTGCCTTAAACAACCGCTCGAACTGGTGCTTTCCGACATCATCGGCAGCGACTACGAAGGTTGGTTCGGAGTTGACATGATGATCCACCGCCACAACGGTCAATTCGCTGTGGCACCAGCCATTGAAGTGAACCTGCGAATGACAATGGGCGTGGTTGCCCACCTTCTCGCCAAGCGTTTCGACAGCGAAAAGATGCCACTTTACTTCAATGTGTCGTTCCGACAGCCCATTGTCAACTCCGGAAATATTTTTCATCTTAATCCCACCTTACCAAATTCAAGATTCTCATTCACTTTAAGCAAATAATTGCA
This sequence comes from uncultured Bacteroidales bacterium, assembly GCA_902795825.1. Classification (GTDB taxonomy): domain Bacteria; phylum Bacteroidota; class Bacteroidia; order Bacteroidales; family Muribaculaceae; genus RUG14106. The sequence goes on along the minus strand of CADBML010000205.1, from coordinate 6,380 downwards.
AGAATTACTTTAATATCTACGCCGTCGGGTTAAAGTAAAAATTCAATCTATTTTTTGTTGATTTGGCGAATAATTCGTAACTTCGCAACGTGAATCAACTCATAAGCCACATAGAACATCTCATTTCGCGTCACGATTGCGTCGTGATTCCGTCGTTTGGCGGTTTTGTCGCCAACTACGAGTCCGCAAAAATCGACGACGTGAAGGGTGTTGTCTATCCGCCGTCGAGAGAGATTTCATTCAACCGCAGCCTCACCCACAACGACGGGCTGCTGGCACACTCAGTGGCACGCAAGAAGAGAATCTCCTACGACTCCGCGCTGGCTTTGGTCAACGAATGTGTTTCCATCCTGAATTTCCACCTTAACACCTACGGGGAGGCTAAAATAGGCCGGCTCGGTATGCTCGTGGCCGAAAAAGACGGCATAATCGACTTTCGCCGCGGCTCAGCCTGCTCATCGTTGGATTTCTATTCGTCACTTCGCCCCGTCGCCATCGAAAGGCTTCCCAAAGCCGAGGCTGTTTCTGCCGTAGCGAGCCGGGCCGGAGATTCCACCGTCGTCAGTCCACGACCTTCGTTTGCTCGGAAATTTATTCGTGCGGCAGCATCGTTGGCGCTCCTCATCGGCATAGGCTTTACAGTCTCCACCACACAGGACATCGACACATCCCGCCTCGTGTCGGCTTCGGTCGCACCAGTTAAGAGCGAAGCGTTCGTTTTGAACACTCCGCCCGCCATCGAGCTGATTGTAGCTGCCCCATCGGCAAAAGAAGCCACATCCATTTCCAATAGAAAAATACTCCCTCCGCCAGCCGACTTCTCGAAAATTTCGCTGTCGGTTACTAACGAATTTGGCCGTTCGAATGTGACAAAACGCCCTGAGCCTGATGCAAGCCAGCCTTCAAACGGCATCGCTTCGCCAAACACTTCCGACATCGCCGCTTCAGCCGAAGCCGTTTCAGCCGACAACAACACGCACGCAACTATCACCGACACCGCTGCCGACAAACATTTCCTCATCGTTGGCTCGTTCGACTCAATGCGCCGCGCCAAGAAATACATCGCCTCGAAAAACGACAGCCGACTCGGAGTGGTCAAAATGGGTCGCCACTACCGCATTTACGCCGCTGTCGGCAATTCTGAGGAAGAAGTCGTGGCACTGAAAGAGAATCCCGATTTCAACAAAAAATACCCGAAAGCGTGGCCCACCAGCAACGAATAGAAACGACATCTCAACACGCCGTCACAAACAGTAACGGCATTACGTCGCATCGTCACAAAACGTCTTTTCTCCCGTCGGCCAAGCGGTGTTCCATTCCACGGCATCTATTGTAGTGGCTTTTCATGGGCTTTCTATTGATTCCCTGTTCAAATGATTTCAAAACAAATAATAACGACAATGAACTCTTTCGTAATCCACAATATCATCTAGCTTCATGAAAACAAAACTTCTCATCGCGCTTCTTTTGACAGCCCTCACGTCGCAGGCTTCGCCCACTATAACGACCAGCAACATCACAGTTGCCGACTCGATCCGCCTTTTTGAGCAGGATGAACCCGACGGCATCGGTTACAAACTCACCAAAACCGTCACTCTGCAATGGCCAACGGAAGTAAATGGCAAATATTCTTCCAAACTGGCAGAATTTCTCGCCGAAGAGGTTTTTTCGGCCAGCAAAAACCGCGATATTATTCCATATATCCCAGCCGACACCGCCATTTTAAAGGACTTCCTTAGCGACTGGGTCTATCGTGACATCAACTCCAACTCCATGACAGCCGAATTTGTGAAGAAATCGTTCTTGTCGGCTCCCGACATTAGCGCTGAGGAATATCCGCTGAGCTGCTGGTACGAGAAAACAAATGTGCGGTTCGACCATTGCGTCAACAATTTGGCATTTTTTGCCTCGGAATATGAAGACTACCATGGCGGCACACACGGCATGTTTTTCACTCGATACCTCCCGTTCGACGTTCGGCTTGACAAACCCATCCACATAGGCGACATTGTCACAAAGCCGTCGGCTGTGATTCGTATGCTTCCGAAATTCGACAACCGACCCGAAGAAAACAAACATTGGCAAAACGTCACCACGATTGACAACTTTTATATCGAAAACGGCAACATAATCTTCGTTTTCGCCCCTTATGAAGTGGGACCTTACTGCGACGGAGAAGTCGAAGTGAGCGTTCCTCTATCAAAATTGCAGCAGCGAGGATTGCTCACCGCCTATGGAAAGCTTTTCGTTAAGGGGCATTCTATTAATCCCCTTAAAAGAAGCAGCAGAAAATAAATTCACGCCGGCTTTCACAACCGGCACATCAGTTCCAAAAGATTCATCTATGCAACAATTACTTAATTTGATATCCACTCGTCGGAGCGTCCGCCGCTACACCGACATTGACATCGAAGCCAACGACCTCGCGCGGATTGTAAAAGCAGGTCTTATGGCACCCTCGTCAATGAACAGCCGCCCTTGGCACTTCATAATCGTCGAAGGAAAAGACCGACTGGAGCAACTCAGCCAATGCAAAGCCGCCGGCGCAGCGCCGATAGCCGGAGCAAAGATAGCCATTGTCGTCACCGCCGACGCCACGTTATCGGAGATGTGGATCGAAGATTCGTCGATTGCAGCCGCTTATATGCAACTTGAAGCCGAAGAACTCGGGCTTGGCAGCTGCTGGATACAGGTGCGCGGACGGCTGACTGCCGACAATCAGCTCGCCGAGGACTATGTCCAGCAAATGCTCGGCATCCCCGAAACCGTCTCGGTGGAATGTATTCTCGCATTAGGACACAAAAACGAAATGCCCGAGCCACACAACGACGAGGAATTGCTTTGGGAACGCGTCCACATCAATGAATGGAAAGACAAATGAAGGGTCCTAAAAAAATAAAGAGAATCGCCTTAATCGGGGCGGGCAACATGGCCACACATCTTTTCAGCTCGCTGACTGGCAAGGTGGAGATTGTGCAAGTTTATAGCCGGCACATAGAAAATGCCCGCGTTCTCGCCGCAAAGTCGCCGGATTGCGCCGCCATTTGCGACATCGCGGATATCGACCGTACGGTTGACATGGCGATTGTCGCTGTGTCAGACAGCGCTATTCAAGAAGTTGCCGACAAACTCTCAAAAGTGTTAGGCGAAAAAACAGACAAGTGCGTAGTCGTCCACACGTCAGGCACCACCACCGCCACAATAGCAGGCAAGAAGATGAGTGTGTTATATCCACTACAAACATTCACTAAGGGCGTGGCCCTCGACATGAAAACAGTGCCATTTTTCATTGCCGCCGACACGGAGGCCGACACGAGAGCTATCAGAAGTATCGCCTCGCTTATGTCGGAAAACATTCTTTATATTGAGCGAGAAAAGTTGCCAAAACTTCATCTTGCCGCTGTATTCGCCTGCAATTTTGCCAACAGGACATGGGCCATCGCTGAGGAGATCCTGCACGATGCCGGCTTCGATTTCAGTGTGATGGAAAACATCGTGCGCACCACGCTCGACAAAGCTCTTGCCGTCGGGGCCCGTGAAGGCCAGACAGGTCCGGCCCGACGCAACGATGATAACACCATCAATTATCATCTCGCTATGCTCGAAGGCGAAAACGCGCATATTTATTCGCTCCTCACACAGTCTATCATCAACGAATACAACAACGACGACAAAAACAATAATGGATAAATCCCTTTCAGCCGACAAGCATAATCTAAAGGAAATCAGGGGCATAGTTTTTGATGTTGACGGAGTTTTGTCGCCTTCGACAATCCCTCTCGACGCCGTCACAGGAATGCCCGTGAGGATGTGTAACATCAAGGACGGCTTCGCCCTTCAACTGGCTGTGAAAATGGGGCTTAAAATAGCCATCATCACCGGCGCCGACTGCGAAGCCATTCGCGCCCGATTTGGTTCGCTCGGCATTACCGACATTTTCACACGCGCGGGTCAGAAATTGCCCGTGCTTCAACAATGGGCAGCCGACAACAAACTGTCGGCCAAAGAGATAATCTTCGTCGGCGACGACATTCCCGACTATGAGTCAATGCTCTATGCCGGCATTTCCGTAGCGCCTGCCGACGCCGCCGCTGAAATCATCGAAGTGGCCGACGTGGTGGTAGGCATGAACGGCGGTCACGGCGTGGCACGAATAGTTGTCGAGAACGTCCTCAAAGCTCAGGGCAAATGGATGTCAACGGCAAAAGCTTTCGGCTGGTAAACTCTTGCGTCGCCATGCATAATCCTCTTGACAATCTCCGCAAGCACCACATTTATCTCGCCTCGAAATCGCCGCGCCGACGACAGCTTCTCGTCATGCTCGACATTGATTTCGACATAGCCCCTGTTGTCGAGGTCGATGAGTCGTATCCTCCCCATCTCGTTGCCGACAAAGCGGCTTGCCACATTGCCTCAAAAAAAGCCGAAGCCTACTCCCAGCTCATCATCGACGAACCCGATGCCCTCGTGATTACCGCCGACACCATAGTGGTATGCGACGACGTTATTCTCGGAAAGCCCGCCGACAACGACGAGGCGCGCACCATGCTGCGAAAGCTTAGCGGAAAAAAACACAAAGTGGTGACCGGAGTGGCTATAACATCGGCACGGCATCGCGACATTTTCTCCGACACGACAACGGTGGCTTTCCGCAAGCTCGACGACAACGAAATCCGCTACTACGTGGAGCACTACTCGCCCTTGGACAAGGCTGGCGCATACGGCATTCAGGAGTGGATTGGAGCGGCTGCCGTTGACGAAATGCGCGGCTCTTTCTATAATGTGATGGGCCTCCCCGTCGAAATGCTCTACAAGAGGCTTCGCCTCGTGAAGTGACACCCTCTCCGCCCCTTTCGCAGGCGGAAGCTCACCCCTGCCCCTCCATGCGGGCGACCGCCATGACCGCTATGACACATGGAATCCGCTTGATTGAGCATGGCAAATTTGCTATTTAGCGGAATAATCACTAATTTTGCAAGCTGATGAACGAATTCCTGTATATAATACCACGAGCAATCATCATTGGAATACTTGTTTCGGCACCCATGGGCCCCGTGGGGGTTTTGTGCATACAGCGCACCCTCAACAAAGGTCGCGGTTCGGGATTCTTCACCGGCGTAGGAGCCGCTTTTTCCGATATTTTTTATTGTCTGATAACCGGACTCGGCCTGTCGTTCGTCACCGACTTCATCACAAAAAACCAGTATCTGCTCCAGATTGTCGGTAGCGGGGTGATTATCGCTTATGCGATTTACCTCTTTGTGTCGAACCCTTCCAAGCAGATGAAGTCGCCCGAAGAACAGAGCAACAACTTTTTCAAGGACTTCTATACCGGATTCCTGTTCACGGTTTCAAATCCGCTGATTATCTTCCTAATCATCGGTTTGCTCGCCCGATTCAACATCATGAAAGCCGAGTACAGCGAGTTCCATTTTGCTGCCGCCTATGTGGCCATTTTCTGCGGTGCCATTCTTTGGTGGTGGTTCATCACCCTGATTGTCAGCAAAGCAAGAAAAAAATTCAACCTTCGGGCCATGCGCATAATGAACAGAGTCATCGCGATAGCCCTATTCTCGATGGCAATGGTCGGGCTGTATTCGGGAGTAAAATACTATCTTTTTCAGTTCTTCCCCCACTATCTGCAATGAAACGCATTGTTGTCGAATACGACGAGAGCCTCGATAGCCTCGACCATAATGGTCTGTACTGTCATTTCGACTCCTACGGCCACCGGCATCGCATCGGCTGCGTCAACTGGCCAGGACAGTTCCCCGCAAAGCCACAAGCGTCGTTTGCCATTCTGCGCTCAGCGACTGCACTATATGTCGATTTCAAAGTAACCGGCAATTATCTCCGCGCAGTTAACTTTAAGAATCTTTCTCCGGTGGCTCAAGACTCGTGTGTAGAGTTTTTTCTCTCGCCGACTGCCGACAACCACTATTTCAACTTCGAGTTTAATTGCATCGGGGCCGTCAACGCCTCCCATCGCAGCCGACGCGACTGCCCCACCCGACTGACCGACGACGAAATCAAGTCAATCCGCAGGTATCCCTCGGTCGGGACAGAGCCGTTCGACGAACGCGGCGGCGTCCACTCTTGGCGGCTGACCGTAGCCATACCGATTTCACTCTTAGAACTTGACAATCGACATTTCCCCGCGTCAATGACCGGAAATTTCTACAAATGCGGCGGTTTAACTTCCGAGCCCCACTATCTTTCTTGGAATCCAATTAGTTCACCAAAGCCGGATTTTCACATCACCGCCGACTTTGGCAAATTGCTTTTTAAGGGGATTTCTATTAATTCCACGTTCAAAAAGATGTCAAAATAAACAGCAATAACAATGAACTCTTTCGTAAATTCAGGATTATATTTGTATC
>CADBML010000204.1 GCA_902795825.1 uncultured Bacteroidales bacterium | reverse complement strand
GGTTTATTACTAACTCTATTATTGCCGCGAAAGGGTGTAAATCGTGGGGGCGGCAACCAAACTTAATCTCAAGAAAACGATTCTGGCAGTTGCGTTGAATTTGTTACTTAAAATTGTAAGTCAAGCCGAATATGATGTTGTTGGCATCAAGGTTAAGGCCAAAGCGGCTCAATTTAGGTTTGGCCACTTCGTCTTTTTCAATACCAAATTTTTTGGCAGCGTCGTCAAAGCCAAGGCTGAGGTTTTGATAACCGAGATAACCAAGTTTTGCTGTCAGGTTGATTCTGTCGGTGATCTTAACAGCGATACCGGGGCGGAAACTTACTTCAAATAAGTTAAGATTAACGCTAATGTCGGAATCTTTTAATAAAGGATTCCCACCATATGCGTATGCATCAATGTTGGCCTTTAATTTGCCTGCAGTGTAGCCAATGCGTGCTTCGGCGAATAAATCGAAGTACTTGTTGGTAACGAAGTTGTAACGGAAGTAAGGAGCGACAGCTAGACCTGTAATCTTAATACTTGACGCATCAATTTGGTGTATATAATCATCTCGGATAATTGACATATCCAGTTCTTTATCACCAATCAAATCTGTCGCTGCGCTAGCTACAGAAGTGAGTGCACCCTTAAAATCAGAATAGGAAATGTTGCCAAAGGTGGGAATGCCTTGAGTGTAACCGAGTTCGATACCTATGGACATCCTGTCATCAAGTTTATAACCAACTTCGGGTCGGATTTGGAAAGACGAACCGGAGAGTTTGTCGTCGTCGGCAAACTTGAGTTTTGACGATGAGAAGCCAAGGCTGCCGCCAACGTAGATTTGGGCTGACATTGAAAATGCAGCGAATGCTGAAACAGCAAAAAGAATTACTTTTTTCATAAGAATAAAATAATGTGTGCCTCCTGGTCCTCCGAATTCGGCATTTATAAATATAAAGGAAGCGTAGAGGACTTCATTCGCTTGTTTATTAATTCTAAGGCTCTGCTACAAACCCTTCCAACAATAAACAGCCCACCCCTACGCTCTGCCTATAAGCATTACCCCTTGCTCGGGGTGGATATAAGCAAGCTTCGGCGCGTCTGGACTGTCTCTTGACCCGTTGGAAAAAATTTAGCAGATTTTTAGAATTAAGTCAAAAAACAAACACGCTTCAATATGTACTGACAATGCTAATGTTTAATAATCAAAGGCTTGATTAAATGCATATGGGTGATATTTCGCCAGCTTTCAAACAAGCACCTTAATTTGTCAACAATATCCATTGTCGCGTCGCACCTCTGCACGACGCTACAAAATTACAAATTATAAGTGATCTGCCAAATTATTTCACTGAAAAAAAACACGCGATTAGTCATTTAGTCGAATTTAGTCGCATTTAGTCGAATGAGGAGGGATAAGCCCTGCGGACAGAGAGACACTGCCGATACGATATGGCATTTCTCTATGTCGGGGATTTTTTGTAATTTTGCAACCTAATTTAATTGACAACCAAAATGAAAGCATTTGTATTCCCCGGTCAGGGTGCCCAATTCGTTGGAATGGGCAAAGACCTCTATGACAACAACGACAAGGCACGCCGCCTGATGGACCGTGCCAACGAAATCCTCGGATTCAACATCACTGATATAATGTTTGCCGGCACCGACGACGAACTCAAACAGACTCGCGTCACCCAGCCCGCCATTTTCATCCACTCGGTGGCTCTTGCCGCCACTCTCGGCGAACAGTTCCGCCCCGACATGGTGGCAGGACATTCCCTCGGCGAGTTTTCCGCTCTCGTGGCCGCCGGAGCGCTCTCGTTCGACGACGGCCTACGCCTCGTGGCAAAACGTGCCATGGCGATGCAGAAAGCCTGCGAACTCAAGCCCTCGACAATGGCCGCCATCCTCGGTCTTGACAACGAAACTGTCGAAACCGTCTGCGCCGAAATCGACGGCACGGTCGTGGCGGCCAACTACAACTGCCCCGGACAAATCGTTATCTCGGGCGAAATCGAAGCCGTCAACGCTGCCTGCGAACGCCTTAAAGAAGCCGGCGCACGCCGTGCACTGCCGCTGAAGGTGGGCGGCGCTTTCCACTCTCCCTGCATGGAGCCAGCACGCGCCGAACTTGCCGAAGCCATCGAATCGACGGCTTTCAACGCACCGTGCTGCCCTGTGGTGCAAAATGTTGACGCAACACCCCACTCCGACCCCAAAGAAATCAAGGCAAACCTCATAGCCCAACTCACTGCCCCCGTGCGCTGGACACAGAGCGTCGAGCGCATGATTGCCGACGGAGCGACGGAATTTGTCGAACTCGGTCCGGGCAAGGTGCTTCAAGGTCTTATCTCAAAAATCTCGCGCGACGTCACCGTTGACGGTCGCCAATAATCCCGCATTATGGCAAAAGTAGGTGATATAGTGCGGTTTCTCAACGACGTGGGCGGCGGAAAAATCGTCCGCATCGACAATCAATATGCCTACGTCGAGGACAGCGACGGCTTCGAGCAACCCGTGTTACTGAAAGAGTGCGTCGTCGTCGGTTCCGACCAGCCGGCACGCCCGAAAGAGGCTCCGAAAGCCAACACTGCCGCCACCGAAGTGGTGCTCTCCCCCGCTTCGTCGAAAGCGACCGCCAACGACGAGACTCCCGAAGGCGACTCCCTGAACATCGTTTTCGCTTTTGAGCCCATCGACATCAAGCGGCTATCATCCACCAGTTTCGATGCCGTTTTGGTCAACGACTCCAACTATTTCCTACTCGTAGTGTATTCCACACGCGGCGACAGCCGCCGATGGACCACCCGCTATGCCGGAATCGTCGAGCCGAACTACCAGATAACCCTCGACACCCTCGACCGCGATTCGATTCCCGGACTTGAGAGGTTCTCAATCCAATATGTGGCGTTCAAGCGAGACAAGGAATACAAGCTCAAAGCCCCGATGGCTGTGGAATACCCTGTCGACAACACCAAGTTTTTCCGTTTGCACTGCTTTCACGACAACCCCTACTTCGAAACGCCCGTGATTGCATTCGACATCGTGAAAAACGACCGCCCCGTGCGCCCTGTGTTCATCGATGCCGACCGACTTCAAGAAGCGATGAACGAAAAGCGACAGCCTGCTCAGCCGCAAGCGAATAGAGCCACATCGAAGCCAAACCAGTCGCAGCCCGACATAATCGAAGTTGACCTCCACATCAACCAACTTGTCGATACCGTCGCCGGACTGACGCGGTTCGACATGCTCCAATGCCAACTCAAAGAGTTCCGCCGCGTGATGGAGGAGAACCGCAACCACCGCGGGCAACGGATAGTTTTCATCCACGGCAAGGGCGAAGGCGTGTTGCGCAAGGCCATTACCGACGAACTGAGCCGCCGTTATCCCCGCTGTGACTACCGCGACGCCTCGTTCCAAGAGTACGGTTTCGGCGCCACAATGGTCACAATCCACTGAAACCCATTCTGTCGCACCACACCGACAGGATACGCCCCATGGCACTCCGGCACGCCACGCCGACAGGATGCGCCCCATGACACTCCGACGCCAGATGCTTCTAGGATATTCCGGCGCATAACGCTGTCGCCAGATGCTTCCAGGATACTCCGTCTCGCCTCGAAGAGGTCGAAGATTTTTCGTGAATTTCTTGGAAATATTTCTGAAATGATGTATTTTTGTATCAAAATAGAAATATAATCGTGAAATTCCTTGACTTTCATAAGACATTTTCTCCCCTCGGCTGCTTTGACATAAACCAAATTCGAG
>CADBML010000203.1 GCA_902795825.1 uncultured Bacteroidales bacterium | reverse complement strand
CGACGTGTTCACGCTCGGGAGCAAAACATATCTCATCGAGCCTTCGGGAGCGAGCAACTACGGCGACGGCTACACCATCCACGAACTCGGCAGCGACGAAGTGCTCGCCGAACGCGCCGAGACCGTCACCGACGGCGCGCTCAAATACCAGTCGATTACCGCCCGCGTCAGCGACGACGGCACCTACGCCACCATCTACCAGAACGTCAGCGGCAAGCTCGTCAGCATCTACCGCTATGGCATGCCCTCGACGGGCGTTGAAACCGTCGGAAACGATGCCGTCGAAACAGCCCACGTCTACTACAACCTGCAGGGCGTGCGCATCGAGCGGCCCGCCGCCGGACAAATTGCCATCCGTGTGGCGACGATGAGCGACGGCACAGTCCGCACGAGCAAAGTCGTAGTCCGCTAATCGCCCCAGCGAAGATAAGATAAAAGGCAAGACAACAATCAAAACAAACGACAGATAATCAATTCAAACAAATGAAATCGACAAAAACAATCCTGACAGCCGCGCTGCTTGCGGCAATGACAATCACCTTCGGCGCATGTAACAATGATAAAGAAGACACCTATTGCCTTAACATCACCGATGTTAAGGGCATTCCTTACGACGAAAATGGAGCATGGAACGAAGTTTTCGACACTAAAATCGGCCACATCGCATTCGGCGACTTCATCACCAGCCATTACGCCAACGAAACGGAATGGGGAGGCCAGACCTACAAATCATGGTGGGGATTCTGCCCGTCATGCTCTACCGACAACGCCGACTATTCCAAAACGGGATTTGCCGGCACCCACGAATGGAGCTCAATCACCGGTGGCGGTGCTCTCGGAAAGGGTTCGTCTTATCTCGTGGCTTACTACAACGACTACTATAACACAGAAGAAAGTCCCTCGTGCTTTATCAAATTCGGACCTACCTACCGCCCGCAGCGCGCATTTATCACAAACAACACTTATGCTTATTACGCGATGAAAAATGGCTCCGGCTTCAACGAGGCTTTCGACGAAACCGACTGGATGAAAGTCGTCTTCACCGGAATCCGCAATAAGGCGACAACCGGCATCGTGGAATCATTCCTCGCCAAGGACGGCAAAATCGTCAACACATGGCAAGAGGTCAACCTGATGTCGCTTGGCACGGTGGATTATGTCACCATGACGGTTGATTCATCTGACAAAGGCGTGCCCACCTATTTCTGCCTTGACAACTACATAGTCAAACCGTAACGACGCGTCACATAGCAAAAAAGGGGCTTCACGCCCCTTTTTTGTATAGCCTTTTAGCTATCGATTGCTCGAGTATTCGATTGCTCGAGCACTCGTTTATTCGAGCACTCGTTTATTCGAGCACTCGATTGTTCGAAGGCAGAAAAGCCGAAAGCACGAAAACTAACCTTTGCCGATGCCTATTCCGAAGAGTGCGTAGTCGTAAAACACAGGGTCGTCAGGACGGAAACGGCGTAGAATGGCGGTAAGTTCCACCACCGTGCGGCGGTCGTTGGCGCGGCGGTCAATCAGGCCCAATTCGCGGGCGGTGTTGCCCACATGCACGTCGAGCGGAATGAAAAGTTGCGACTTATCGACCACACCTTTCCACACGCCCAAATCCACTATTCCGTCATCGCGCACGAGCCAACGGAGAGCCATATTGACGCGCTTCAGAGCCGTTGTGCGAAGGTTGAGCGGCAGGCAACGACTGTCGTCCACGCCGCCATTAGCCTCGCGCAGTGCATTATTCATATGCTCCACCAGATGCCACGACGGGAACTCGGCCTTAGCCATGCCACAATGTCGGGCAAAATCGGCGATAGAACCATGACGGGCATAAATGGAGTGAATTCCACGCAGAAAATGGCGAAGGTTGCGGGCGAAGAATGTGCGGTGGATATTGCAGTCGTCGAGTTCCTCGTATGCTTCCGACATTACGTAGTCGTAAGGGCGGTGGTTCATCAGCCGCAACATTTTCTCGCAGTCGGCGCATATCATCTTGCGGTTGCCCCACGCTATTGTCGCCGAAAGCAGTGACACGATCTCGATATCTTGAAGGGCTTCGAAACGTCGGGGAAACTGGACAGGGTCGGCGGTGATAAATTCGGGCGAATTTATCCGCGCGGCTTCACTGTCGAGGAGTTCTTTGATGTCAGTCATCTGTCTGGAAAAATGAGGGTTAAAGACTCAATCGAGTGCGTCTTTAACCCTCCAAAAAATCTTATTATGAATACACGTTATCTTAAGCCTTCGGGCCAGCCACGACGAGAGCCTTGCCGGCTTCGTTGCCTTCAAATTTCTTGAAGTTCTTGATGAAGCGTGCGGCAAGGTCGGCAGCCTTTTCATCCCAAACGCTTGCGTCGGCATAAGTGTCGCGCGGGTCGAGGATGTTGGGGTCAACACCCGGGAGAGCAGTGGGCACTTCAAAGTCGAACACGGGGATTTTCTTCGTCGGGGCATTGTTGATGGAGCCGTCGAGGATAGCGTCGATAATGCCGCGGGTGTCCTTAATGGAAATGCGTTTGCCTGTTCCGTTCCAGCCGGTGTTAACCAAATATGCTTTCGCTCCGTTCATTTCCATTCGTTTGACGAGTTCTTCGCCGTATTTGGTTGGATGAAGTTCGAGGAAAGCGGCGCCGAAGCATGCGGAGAAAGTGGGAGTCGGTTCGGTGATGCCACGTTCTGTGCCGGCGAGTTTTGCGGTGAAGCCCGAAAGGAAGTAGTATTTAGCCTGCTCGGGGGTAAGGATTGAAACAGGGGGAAGAACACCGAAAGCGTCGGCCGAGAGGAATATCACCTGCTTTGCGTGCGGACCTTTCGAGATGGGCTTGACAATGTTTTCGATGTGGTAAATCGGGTAACTTACGCGGGTGTTTTCGGTGACGCTCTTGTCGGTGAAGTCGATTTTGCCGTTTTCATCGACGGTGACGTTTTCGAGGAGCGCGTCGCGACGGATGGCGTTGTAGATGTCGGGCTCCGACTCCTTGTCGAGGTTGATGACCTTGGCGTAGCAACCGCCTTCGTAGTTAAACACGCCTTCGTCGTCCCAGCCGTGCTCGTCGTCGCCGATAAGTTTGCGCTTCGGGTCGGTCGAGAGAGTGGTCTTGCCCGTTCCGGAGAGGCCGAAGAAGATGGCCGATTCGGTCTCTTCCATGTTGGTATTTGCGGAGCAGTGCATCGAAGCGATTCCTTCGAGGGGCTTGAAATAGTTCATCATCGAGAACATACCCTTTTTCATTTCGCCGCCGTACCATGTGTTGATGATAACCTGTTCGCGGGTCGTGAGGTTGAACACCACAGCCGTTTCGGAGTTGAGGCCAAGTTCTTTATAGTTTTCGACTTTAGCTTTCGACGCATTGAAGATGACGAAATCGGGTTCGAAGTCCTTTAGTTCTTCCTCTGTGGGGCGGATGAACATATTCTTGACAAAGTGGGCCTGCCAAGCCACCTCGACGATGAATCGAATTCGAAGGCATGTGGCGCGGTTTGCACCGCAGAAGCCGTCCATCACATAGAGTTTTTTGTTCGAAAGCTCTTTGAGGGCGATTCCCTTCAGCTCGTCCCAAACAGCGGGAGTGACGGGCTTGTTGTCGTTTTTATACTCGTCGGAGGTCCACCAGACGGTGTTTTCGCTCGTTGCGTCCTTGACGATGTATTTGTCTTTAGGGGAGCGGCCTGTGTAGATGCCGGTCATCACGTTGACGGCTCCAAGCTCGGTGAGCTGGCCTTTTTCGTAGCCTTCGAGGGCAGGGTTTAGTTCGTCCTCGAAAAGTTGTTCGAACGAAGGGTTGTAGATCACTTCGGTAGTGCCTACGATGCCATACTTAGATAAGTCGATTTTGCTCATAGAATTTATTATGTTTAATTTGTTAATTATCTGAATATCAGAGTTAGGGGCTTTTAACAGATAACAGTACCAAGAAAGCCACGCTATCCATTTACAAAGTTAATAAAATTTTTTTAGATTTTGCCAATTACGGAAAAATTTCCGTAATTTTTTTTCTTGTGACAAACAAATGCGGCGTGTAATTTCATGTTTTTCTAAAAAACACAAGAGCTGTGGCAGGCGGTTATGGGCAACAATCCCAGCGATTTCAAAGGGGAGAACCTGCCGGTGGAATGCGTCAGCTGGAACGACTGTCAGACGTTCGTCACTAAATTGAGCTCATTGACGGGTAGAAATTTCCGTTTACCTACGGAGGCCGAATGGGAATACGCGGCCCGTGGAGGCAACAAGAGCCACGGCTACAAATATGCCGGCAGCAACGACTTGGACATCGTGGCATGGCACGCCAACAATAGCGGCAGAAAAAACCACCCCGTGGGCACAAAGCAGGCCAACGAACTCGGTCTTTACGACATGAGCGGCAACGTGTGGGAATGGTGTCAAGACTGGTACGGCGACTACTCGTCGGAGCCGCAGACCAACCCCACCGGACCATCCTCCGGCAATATGCGTGTGTATCGAGGCGGCAGTTGGGCGGGCGACGCGGCAGGCTGGCGGGTGTCGAGGCGCGAATTCTACCCTCCAGTCCTTACTGAAAACGGCCTTGGCTTCCGGATTGTCCTCTCTAAATAGCTCTATGGCAAACGAAGACCGAGTCAATTAGCCAGGATTGTTCATAGACCTGCGTAGCGATTATAACATCAGCGTAAGCGCAGTGACGACTACGCGGAATGAAGAGAGCCCACATTCAAAGAGAAAGAACGAGCATTGCGCTTAGGCACAGCCCTTTGTTATTGCGACAATGTGGATTGAAATAATCCAGGTTAGAAACTGCTGAGCGGGTCGTCGGCATCGTATCCGCCGAGCACCATTCCCTCGCGGTGGTAGCAGATACGTCGCGAGACTGAGCCGTCGGGAGCGAAAGTGATGTGGCTGTATTCAGCCCTCGGCTCTTCCGCTTCGACGAGCGCAATTTGTTGATCCACAATGCGGCTGACAAGTGCGGCAATCGCCTCGTCATCGGCCGTGCGAGGCGACCGAGTGTTTTCTACGATTGAAATCTCCTTTCCCGACTTCAAACCGACGTATAGTGCCCAGCAATTCTTCTTTTTGTTGATTTTGTCGAGCGGGGTGTAGGCATAGTCGTCGAATTTGACGTTGCGGATGCCAGTCAAAAGGCTGTCGAGGGCAGCGGCGGCATCGACATCGGCATAACTCGACCCGAAAATCGAACCAAACTTGTTGTAGAAGAATGCCGTGAGGTTTTTGTCCTTCGACCAGTTGTAGGTGGGGCGAAGAACGGAGAGTTCCTTAGGCATAGGGTTGTCCGGACCTGTTTTCATCCAGAAACACGACTCGAAGCGTAGCGTCTTGTTTTCGACGACATATCGTTCGTAGCGGAAGCGGAT